>JAAEES010000074.1 GCA_013415575.1 Methanomicrobiales archaeon
ACACCATCATCAACATCACCGTTCCGGCCGCAGTTGCGGCACTGCTCGGGGTCGATCCCAAGAAAGCGGCTAAAGATGCCGAGGACGGCGCCTACCTGACACGGGCCATTCCCGGCGCCGGGGAGAAGGCCCACGAGGTGGCACAGCTGGCAAACAGCGTATACGAGAAGATTACCACTCCCTTCCCATGAACGGGGAGGGGATCTCGTTTTTCGGATCCTCTGCCGGCATTCTTCACTTCGAGTTCATAACCGGGGCATTCAGGAACGTTTCGGAAAAACCTGTGACAACCAGGATCGGTGGGAACAACAGTGCCCTTCTCCGGACAATGAGGGCCTGTACCCGGGAGAACGAAAGGAAATGGGTAATATCCCGGGATGACCTACTACAGGTATAACGACGGGAAATTATGACCGAGAAAGAAGAGTATTGTATCCCTGCCGATTCGGGGAGCCCAGTCATCCGGTTCATATCCGGTTCGAGCAAATGGCTGTTCCTCCTCGCCGTGCTCGGGACGGCGCTGATTGCAATCTTCCTCTTTGTCCTGGGGTTCATCGTCACCCTTCTCACCATGATAGGCGCGGTGGTCTCTCCGCAAGCAGATCTCCATACCCTGAAACTCCTCATGTCGGTGTTCATCGAGGTCATCGATGTGTTCCTGGTGGCAACGGTCTTCTATATTATCGCGCTCGGCCTCTACGAGCTCTTCATCGCCAAGGCACCGCTCCCCGGCTGGCTGAAGATCTGCGATCTCGATGACCTGAAGGAAAAACTGATGGGCCTGGTCATCATCGCGCTCGCTGTGGTCATCCTCGGCGAGACCCTCACCTGGGACGGTACCAGTGATATCATGGCTCTCGGTGTTGCCACCGCTGCCGTGATTGCGGCAATATCAGGGTATATCTGGGTCCGGCACTGACCCGGCACTTTTTATGTACCTGGCAATCTTTCACCGACCAGGGAAGCCTGATACTATGAGAGATGGTTTTTTTCATCGATCATGCTCATAGGCAGGAATCCACGACGCCCAGGGAATGAGGATTCACTCTGCCTTCTTCTGGATGATGCTCACTTCCATCGTCGATGAAGAGACCTCTATTCCTTTTTCTTTCTCGATTGCTTCAAGGATGAGCCGGCTCAGCCGGGCATGCATGATCCGCCGCTCCCGGGCTTTGGTGACATACCGGACCGAGAGCATGATCCAGTTGTCAGTGATCCTGATGTAGACTGCCGGTTCGATATCCCGCTTGGGCAGGTAGTACTTCTCCCCGATCTCACCGATCTCTTTCTCTGCCAGCCGGTTGATCTCTGCGGTCTCGTGCTGTGCAATGGAAATGATGATCTCGACCGCCCGCCTCCAGTCGCTCCGGTAGGTAACCGGGACCTGGATCTCGTCCCAGATGAAACTGTGGTCCTTGGTGTAGTTGCTGACCGGGGTGGTGATGACCTTCCCGTTGGGGACGATCGTCAGGCGTCCGGTCGCCTGGTCACCGTCAACCCACGACCTGAGCTCCATCATGGTGGTGTTCATGATCCCGATATCCATTACATCGCCATAGCGGCCATCGATCTCGATCCGGTCCCCGACCGTATAGGTCCCGGCGAGAATAATGGTGATGCTGCCGGCAAAGTTCTTGACCACATCCTGGAGGGCGATGGCCAGGCCGGCCCCGATGATCCCGAAGAAGACCACCAGGGTGCTGAAGTCCTCGATCCAGATCCGGGCAACGATGATGGCCATCAGCAGGATCTCGAGCACCGAGATGACCTTGGTCGCCGTGTACCTGGTCCTGGTATCGGTGATCTTTTTCCGGAACACCGTATCGAGGATCAGGCTGAAGATAGTGTAGATGACGGTGACGGCCAGGACCGAGAGGAAAAGATGGTATGTTACCGGTTCGGGAAAGAAGAACCATGTCGCCGATGCAGCGATCGCTGCGATAACCAGCACCAGGAAGAGGGTATATTCACGTTTCACGCCGCAGCAACTCCCCACGCTCAGTGGAACTATGGCCCGGGCAGAGATATACCCTTGCCCGCATTCTTTTTCTCCCGGGACGCACACCTACCTGCCATGGCGTACTGGATGGCCTGCGGTTCGGAATCCTGGAAACCGCCGCTGGTGGCAGGGATCATTTTCCTCGTGCTCGGGGGGCTTCTCGTCTTCTTCCCGGAGGGATCGCTCCGGCTGTTCATCTTCCTGTTCGGGGTGCTGGCCTTCATCGCCGGGATTGCCCTCTTCATCGGTGCCTGGATGCTCTCCCGGTCGGGGGGGATGTTCTTTATGGTCCCGCTGATCCTCGGGATCTGTGCCGTCCTCCTCGGGATCCTCTCCTTTACTGATCCCGGGCTGATCGGGGCTTTCGCCGCCGTCCTGCTGGGCATCCTCCTTATTATCGGTGGACTTGGGGGAGCATTCTCGGCCATAACCCGGCCCGGGTACGGCAGCAGGCGGGCACTCAGCCTTGTCGGGGGGATCGTCATCGCCCTGCTGGGATTCCTGATCCTTTTTTACCCCCGCCTCTCGAGCCTGGCCATCGTCCGCATCATCGGTGCCGTGATCATGGCGGCCGGGGTCGTCGCCCTGATCGGTGCGGTGGTGCTGGCCCTCCGGGAACGGTCATGTGCACCCCCGCCCGGGTTCGAGCGGCTGGAGCGGTTCTGAACGGCGGGGAGCAGGCAGGGGAAGCAACAGCCCTCCCTGCCCGGGAGTCATTTATGTGGTTTGAGGAAGAATCTCCCTTGCCTGATGAACCTCCGCACCATTCTTGCCGGTGTCATTCCAGAGGAGAAGCTGCGCTACCTGCGGGACAGCTTTGACGTGGTAGGGGATATTGCGGTGGTCTCCATCCCACCCGACCTTGCAGAATACCGGCAGGAAATCGCGCTGGCAGTCCTGTCCCTGCGCAGGAACATACGTACCGTGCTCGCGAAATCCTCCCCGGTGGAAGGTGATGATCGGGTACCTGAGTACGAGATCCTGATCGGGAATTCCACGTTCACCGAGCATCGGGAGTACGGGTACCGGTACCGGCTGGATCTCGCCGAGGTGTTCTTCACCGGCCGCCTCTCCACCGAACGTCAGCGGATAGCCGGGCAGGTTGAGCCGGGAGAGCGGGTGCTGGTGCCGTTCTGCGGGGTGGGCCCGTTCGTCATCCCGGCAGCAGACCGCGGAGCATCGGTGACCGCGGTGGAGAACAACCCTGCAGCGGTGCACTGGCTCCGGGAGAACCTCTCCCTGAACCGGGTGGAAGACCATGTCAGGGTTCTTGAGACTGATGCCTTCACCCTCTCCGACCCGGCCGGAGCCCCGTTCGACCGGGTGATCTGCCCCACCCCCTACGGAAGGGATGATATCCTTGATATCCTTGCCCCGCTGGTCCGGGAGGGGGGAATGCTGCACTTCTATACCTTCACGAGCGATCGCCAGATCCCCGGACTGATCAGCGATTTTGAAAAGAAGGGATATTCGGTGATGTTCACCCACCGGTGCGGCTGGGTCGCCCCCGGGATCGGCCGCTATGTCTTCGATCTCCGGAAGGGAGTTTGAAGATCAGGTCAGTTTCCGGACGCTGCCTGCCCCGGTGATGGTCTGCTCGATCTGCGGATTCCCGGCATAGAGCACCGTCCCGGCCCCGGTAATCTTTACCGACAACGTCTCGCTCGCGTTCACCTTTGCATTCCCGGACCCGAGGATCTCCACGCTGGTCCGGGCGGTCTGCAGGGCTGCGGCATCGACCGAGCCTGCTCCGGGAAGGGAGATGGTATGCTCCGGTGCGGTACCGGTGAGATAGACGTTCCCGGTGCCGGTGATGGTCGTGGTCAGGGTTACGGTCTCTACGGAGAGATCCATAGTTCCGGCGCCGGTGATCTTCGCTGCAAGACCGGGGGTCCGCAGGATCCCGTCGCTTCGGATGTCACCGGTCCCGAGAATAGCGAGCTCCCGGAACATGGGGGCAATGGCGGTGATCCGGATAGTCCCGGTCGGTCTGACGCAGGGCCGGGTCTGGCTGATGGTCAGGACACCATCCTTAACCGTGGTGGAGATGAGGGGGAGGATATTGTCGTCAGCCTCGATCAGGACACCAGGAACGTCGCCTTCCCGCACGGTGAGGGTCGCCGGCATGGTCAGGCTGACGGAGTGAAAATCGCCGACATTGCGGGTCTCGTTTGCCGGGGTCCCCGAACCCTCGATACAGGTGTCGGGGAGGGTGGTGCAGCCGGCAGTGAGCAGGGCGAGCACTGCCAGGGCAGCGAGCAAAAGGGGTATCTTCAGGGGGAGCGCCATGGAGAGAAATTGTTGTGCTGTTATTTCAATGCAGGGGATACCGAAAGTTCCCCATGCCGGTGAAAGGATCCCTGAAAAAATGCAGAATTTTTCTCCATGAGGAAAAAGGATGTTATGCTCCGTACATCTGCTGGAGTCCGATGATGTCCGGCTGCTCGAGTGTTCGTTTTGATATCTCACCCTCCTCGGAATAACCGAACATGGTTACTGCGCTGCAGGTGGTTGTGTATATATCGGCAAGTCCTACGGCATGGCCCATTTCATGAGTGGCAATATTCTGGACATCCATAACATATCCTTCTTCACCGGCATCGCCCCAGGACCATTTATTGTTAAAGACCATGTCGAATTCAACGATCTGACGACCCCGCGGGTTCCACCAGACCGAAGTAACGGCTATGACATTTTCAGGAAGTGGATTGCCATCAGCATCTTCAGTGCCAAATGCGATGACGTTTTTGAAGTCCTGTATCCCATACCGGGCATTATTGTCAATTGCAACTGAATTGGAAAACAATTCTTTGCTGGTCTGGCCATCCCAGGTCTCAGCTCCGGTTGTCATTGCAGTACCAACAAAGGATTCTGTCAATCCGCCTCCATTCGTTGTGTTGATGACATAGCTCACCGGCAGGGATTTCCATGATACCCCCATCAGCTTGTAGCAGGTGGGAGATTTTGCCGGCTTTCCAGGACTGCCGGTCGGCTTGGCATAGTGAATGAAGTCGATCCGTTCAAGATTATAATTTTCATCAATAGCCGGTGAATATTCCGGAGCCTGGGAATGCTCCTTTCCGGTGTCACTTAGCGGAATGACCATGGATCCTGAAACTGCGATTATACACAGCAGGATGGCGATTCCAGATATGGTCAGTATATGTATGAATTTCATATGTTCCCCCTATGACAGGATGTCACGGTTGTATTACAATTGGGGAGACCGGGTAAATATTTTTCCGGCGTGCATTATGAAGAATCAAGCCTATTTCTCGTCCACCCTCTTCCCGTCCCGGAGCTGGATGATCCGCTCGAAGTATTCCCGGTGCCAGTCTTCGTGCGAGACCATCACGATGGTCTGTCCCATCTCCTTGTTGATCTCTGCCAGGAGGTCGAGGATTACCCGGGAGTTCTCGGTATCCAGGTTGGCACAGGGCTCATCGGCAAAGAGGATCGAGGGCCTGCCGGCAATGGCCCGGGCGATGGCCACCCGCTGCTGCTCGCCACCTGAGAGTTCACTCTGCAGGTGGGTGACCCGCTTTCCTAGCCCGATGATCTCCAGGGTCTCCATCACCTGGTCCCGGGACCGGTCAGCAGGCTCCTCCCGTGCCATGAAGGGGAGGATGACGTTCTCAAAGACGGTCAGTTCCGGCACGAGCGCATATTCCTGGAAGACGTACCCGAGCCGTGTCAACCGGAAGTCGGAACGCTGGTCTTCCGAGAGGGTCCTGGTATCGATACCGTCGATCCGGATCTCCCCACTGGTCGGGTAATCGAGGAGGCCGAGCAGGTGGAGGAGGGTGGATTTCCCGCTCCCGCTCGGTCCGGTAACGCCGACAAACTCGCCTTTCCTGATCTCGACCGACACCCCGTTCAGGGCATTGACCTTCACCTG
>JAAEES010000075.1 GCA_013415575.1 Methanomicrobiales archaeon
CGAAGATACCGACCGGCAGAACAGGGAGCGGCCGGTCCCGGATTTCTCCCGGCTTGTAGCAGGACCGGTGGCGGTTGACCGGATAGTGGAAGACGGGGATACCATTGAGCTAGGTGAAGACCTGACCCTCGAGGTCATCCATACACCGGGACACTCGCCGGGGTCGATATCGCTGCTCCTGCGGCCGGACATGGCCCTGTTCTCCGGTGATGCCATTCCGGTCCCGGGAGATCTCCCCATCTACGATGACCCCCGTGCATCCCTGAATTCGATCGAGAGGCTGATGGCAATCGACGGAATTACGTCACTATATTCGTCCTGGGATGAACCGAAAGAGGGTGAGGAAGTCTCCAGGGCGATGGATGACGGATATGCCTGCATCCGGCAGGTTCACGAGGTGGTGAAAGGGGTGCTGGCCGACCGTCCCGGGATCGACCCGGAAGAGCTTACCGGCAGGGTGGTACAGGAGCTCGGACTTTCGGCAGATATGGCAAATCCGATGGTGACCCGGTCCCTTCTGGCCCATGTCCGGGCCCTCGGAAACGAGTAAACGTGAATACCGGATCACCCGGTCATGACCGGGAGTGGCGCAACCTTTATGCCGGGTGCACCCCAGGTAGTCGTGATGATGGAACCCTGGCAGATCCATGCGGTCCACAAGGCCGCTGCTATCGCCGCACAAGCCCACGACGGGCAGTACCGTGCTGACAGAAAGACCCCGTACATCGCCCATCCCGCCAGGGTAGCCGGGCTGGTGGCAACCTTCGGGGGAGGGTACCGGGAGATCGTCGCTGCCTGGCTCCACGATGTAATCGAGGAAGCCCCGCATGGCGAGACCACGGTGGCCTACGGCCTCTCCTCGCTGAAACTTCCCGGTGATGATGCTATCCTCATCTACCAGATGATCACGGCCCTCACCAAAAACCAGTCCCTGTCGGATGATGAGCAGCTCCTTGATTCGCTGGACCGGATCCTGAAAGCCCCCCCGGGTGCGACATTAATCAAGATCTGCGATCGCATGGACAATGTGCTCGACATGAGCAGTATGGACGGGGATCTCAGTCACTACATCCGCGGATGCGGGGTGGTGCTCACCCGGCTCTTCGGGCGGGCCATGGAGCACCGGTACGGGGACGCCCACGAGACGCTCCGGCTCTGTCTCGAGGTGCAGCTACCCCCGCAGGAGCAGCAACCGGGATAATCTCTCTAGTTTTTTCTTCGACCCTCTGTGGTAAAGTTCTCCCGGAACAGGTACATCTTCGCCGGCCTGGTTTCTCTCTTCTCCATCACAGATACTGCCCCGGTTCTCTTGCGAAAAAATAGACAGGCCGGTTCACGATACCCGGATATCGCCATACCACGGACGGTTGATGATGGTCACCAGCCGGTTGAGATAGGTATAGTCCGTGATCTGGCTCCCGTGGACCACCATCGACCCCTTTACCTGCAGGCCGCAGTCTTCCATTCGTCGGGAGAGGATCGCTGCCGCTCCGCCGGAGACCAGGCAGCAGGTCACGAAGGCCACCCCAGCCTTCCCCTGGCAGTTCCGGAGCCGGTCGATGGCGCCGTTGATGACCGGGCTCGGGTGACCAGCCCAGACCGGGGAGCCGGCCACGACGCAGTCGTACCCCGCCACATCAATCTCCCGGTGCTCGATCGGGTCTGGTGTACCCGAGATGGCTCTCCGGACACCGGTCACCGCCCGTGAAACGGTGGTGTAGGGGAAGGTGGAGGTTACCCGGATAAGGTCGGCCCCGGTCTGCCGGGCAAGATATTCGGCAACCGCCTGTGTATGGCCGGAATCGCTGTGGTAGATGATCACGGTACGCATGATTCCGTTGTTGGAGGTTGCGGGGATAAAGGTGATGGTTTTCCCCGGAAACGGGTTCATTTCTGGCAGGACGGGCAGAAGTAGGCATACCGTCCGGCAACCATCACCCGGCTGACGGGCTCTCCACAGCAGGGGCAACGCTCACCAGGGGACCGGTGGGGAATCAGCCAGTTCGCAGGATAACGGTCAAAATCGGCAGCACGGTCGACAGCTGTAGTGAGGACGTACACAATCGCGGCAGCGAGGAGAGACAGCCGGATCGGGTCAAGGTCATGCAGGGAACGGAGGGGCCGGATGCCTGCCTGGAAGAGGATTTCATCGGCGTAGATATTGCCGATCCCGGCGATCCGGTGCTGGTCCAGCAGGAACATCTTCACCCGCTGGTGCGACCCTGCGGTGATGGTGAGAAAGGTCTCCCGGGAAATGGTCAGGGCATCGGGGCCGAGTCTCCGTTCAACGATGAATGCCTTCCGGTCGGGGATCCATCGGAGCCGTCCGAACCGCCGGGAATCGGTAAATGCCAGCCGGGATCCGTCCGAAAAGGAGACCACCGCCCGGGTATATGGGGGATCGGAATCATACCCCGTGATAAGGAGGAGGTCCCCGGTCATCCCGAAATGGAGTACCAGTGATGACCCGGAATCGAGATCAACGAAGAGGTACTTCCCGTGGCGTGAGGTGGCAGTTATCGTACGGTCGGAAAGCGGGGGAAGATGCTCCGGGTCAATGGTCGGTGCGAAGCCGGAGATTCCGGCAATGGTGCGGTTGAACACCGTCCGGTCAAGATACCGGCGGATGGTCTCGACTTCGGGGAGCTCGGGCATAAACGCTTCCTGTGCTATTTGGCGGGAAAATTAAAAAAAGATGGTAAATCCGGGATAAATGTTCACGAAAGCTATAAATAGCAAAAATCGGACGTCTAAGTGAGGTCATCCTATGACTGAAGTCGTAATGTACAGAGAATCGATCTGCGATGTGAAGTGGGGAACCTTTGTCCTGCTCGGATTACTCGCCCTCATCTTCGGTATCGTGATCATGTTCTACCCTGGCATCACCACCGCAGTGCTGGTGATGCTGTTCGGGGTCCTGATTATCGTGCTCGCCTTCCTGGCGCTGATTATCGCATTGATGAGCCCCGGAACGTCCGGCCGCCCGACGCTGCTCCTGCTCGCTGCCATCCTGGGATTTATTGTCGGTGTCGGAGCAATCCTCGCCCCCCAGTTCTTTGCGGCGATCCTGGCCATCATCATCGCCGTGGTCCTGTTCGTGATCGGTTTCATGAACATAATTATCGCCATGTCCGAGAAGACATTCCCCCACCGCTGGCTGCTCTTCATCATGGGGCTGCTCTCAGTCATCTTCGCCATCCTTATCATGGCCTACCCGCTCATGGGGGCTGTGGTCCTGTTTGGCTTCCTTCTCGGGGTCTACTTCGTCATCTACGGCATCCTCTCGATTGCCGCCGGCTTCTCGCTGCGGAGCATCAAGAACGAGTACTGCAAGGCCTGATTTCCTCTAAATATTCTTTTTTTAATCACCCGGAAACGGGAGTCCTGTATTCAAAGGGAGAGGTTCCTGCACATATCATGCTCTCGTGATTTCCCCATCCGGATGATATTGTCAGACCAGGAGAGTATCGTGGCTCCTTCTGATACCCGGATTCCAGTCAGCGGAACATCAGGTTTCCCTGCGGGAGAAGATGAGGAATGCCGTGAAGAAGAGGTTGCGAGGTCTCGTCATGGGTCGCCTCCCTGGAAAGCAGAAAAATCCTGACATCATGAAAAGGGAGACCAGGGGTAGTCACCCCAGAGGTGAGAAGAGCCGGGAGACCGACTCCCTGGCCTTGATCCACCGGGACCGGTTCCGGTACGATTCCACGGTGATCTCGGTGCATTTCGGGAGGTCGTCCAGGAACGCCTGTCTCAGCTGCCCGCCATATTCCGGATCATAGAAGAACGAGCTGGCCTCAAAGTTCAGCCGGAAACTCCTGATATCGAAATTGGCACTCCCCACCGCGGCAGCAATCCCGTCCACTACGATGGTCTTGGCATGGATAAACCCGTTGTCATAGGTATAGGCTTTCACCCCCGAATCAAGGAGATCCCCGATGAAGGAGAGCGTCGACCAGAACACGAACGGGTGATCGGGCTTGCAGGGGATCATGATGCGCACATCCACCCCGGAGAGAGCCGCAATCCGCAGAGCATCGGAGATGCTGTCGTCCGGGATGAAGTAGGGGGTCTGGATATAGAGCGATTCCTGTGCGGTCAGGATAAGCTTGACATACCCTTCCTTGATCTGGCTCCAGCGGGCGTCAGGGCCGCTCGCGACAGTCTGGAGCGGGCAGCTCCCCGCACCGGGAGTCACCGGGAAGTAGACCGGGTCATACGCCATCTTCTCTCCGGAGGCATAGTTCCAGTCCATGAAGAACCGGACCTGCAGGCCTGTCGCACCGGTTCCCTCAATTTTTATCGCTGCATCCCGCCAGTAGCCAAGCGGCCCTTTCCCCAGGTACTCCTCACCGATATTGTACCCGCCAATGAAACCGGTCGTTCCATCGATTACCGCCAACTTCCGGTGATTCCGGTAATTCATGGTGAAGATCCGCGGAAAGAAGACGGCATGCTTCCCGCCGGCCTGTTCAAACTCCTTCAGTTTCTTCTTTTTCACCTTCATACCCAGGGCATCGGCGAGGAGCCGGACCTCGACCCCCTCGCGTGCCTTCTCTGTGAGGAGCTGGATGAGTTCCCGGGAGAGTGCATCATCGCGGATGATGTAGTACTCAAGGTGGATATGGTGCCGGGCTGCCCTGATGGCATCAAAGAGGGAGGTGAATTTGGCCGTGCCGTCGGTGAAAAGGGTGAGGGTGTTGTCGGCAGTAATGAACGCCCGGTTGCTCTCGAGGAGCATTTTGATGATGCTTAAGAACCGCTCGTATGTCGTATCCCGCGTAACACGCTCCAGCTCCGAGCGCTGAGCCACAACAATATCCTGGAGACGCTGGTCATCTTCCGCTTTCAAGGAGAAGATGCGCCGTTTCGTCCAGTCCTGACCGAGGAAAAGATAGAGTAATAGTCCGAGCCCCGGCAGGAGGAGGAGGACCAGGATCCACCCAACCGTCGAAGTGGGGTTTCTCCGCTGGTCGAAGATGATGGCAAAGACCAGGACGATCTGGATCAGGAAGAAGATTTCCAGGAGGGAGAGGCCGAAAGCCATGATGATCACCAGTATGCCGTTGTAGGATGCGGGGGGTAATTAACGGTTCCCAGTAGTACTGCGTCCGGTACTGGTTCCTGCAGCGGAGCCGCCTTGCCAGCTAACCCCTGGACAGAATTGGAAGGGAACAAGATTTTGATTATCGCGGAGTCTGCCGCCGAAAATCCGGGATTCGGTTCTCCTTGAAAACCATTCCCGAAAGAGGGCTAGAGGTGCTCTGAAAATACTGCCCGCACCTCGTCGTCCATGGCGAGGAGGATGGCCTTCCGGAACAGGATCTCGGGAGCTTCGTCGCACATCACGCCGGATTCATCCGGGAACCGCCGGTGGATGTGCTCCGGTGGCCGGCACCGGGATGCATGGCAGTATTCCTCGCCCCTGGCGGCATGGGAGAGGAGAGGACCTATCGGGATGTCGTTGAGGAGCACGGTATTCTCGGGCAGAGCGGCATCACCCGGAACCAGCTCTTCCCGGTAATCGAGACCGATCCCTTCGTCATCGAAGGCCGGGATAAGCAGCTCCAGCAGTTCGGAAAAAGACCTCCCGGTATCGGAACAGGTGAGGCAGGGAGCCTCCTGGTCGCCGGTATGCCGCCAGAGTACCGAGAGCGTTTTCTTCATGGTCCGGTACAGACATGAATCAGTTAAAGCAGATAAGTGATTCTACCGCTCGATCCGGTCGATATGCCCGATCGCTGCCTCTTCGAGGACGGTCTTCCCCTTCTGTGCGGAGATATCCCTGATGGCCTCGAGCACGTGGACTGATTCTTCCAGGAAGCTGAGCACGTCCGCCGGGTAGATATCGATGCCGTACTCGTCCTGCAGGAACTGGGAGATCTGGCGGTGATCG
>JAAEES010000076.1 GCA_013415575.1 Methanomicrobiales archaeon
GACAACCGGGCTCTGTGCGTAGTGGTGCTTTGACCACATCGCCCCGCCGATGCAATCAAAGAACTCGATGAGTTCGACAGCGCTGCCAGTCTCATCGGCGACCGCAACGATACCCGGGTAGCGGATAATATAGGGGTCGCCGGGAATTCCTTCCGGAGTATGTGCGTTTTTCTTCAATGGTGAGAATCGTTGTCCTTCATGATCTGGCATGGGTGAGGCTCCCGGGGGAGAACTGCGATGCTCCCTTATTGTTTTGTTGCCGAAAATCTCGTTAACAAAATTATCGGTGACAAGATATTTAATGAGATCGTTTGGACGTGAGAAGCGGAAAAAAAGTTAGAGAAGAGAGTAGAGCTCGAACTTAAACGGCCCGAGACTCCCGCCGAAATTGCCGGCGCTGATGAACGTTACCCCCGGCACCGTACAGGCTGCCCGGATTCCCTGGGCCATGGCCTCTGCCACACACTCCTGATCGAGGCCATCGATAACGATCTCGAACATTGCGTTTATTCCGGCTGGGACCTTAGTGTCCGGGACCTTTTCCCGGAGCGTCGGGCAATACTTCTCGTTCGTGCTGGCAGGTATGAATTTGTACTTGTTTGATCCAACCTTGGACCCGCTCGAGACGATTCCACCAGGGAAACTGGTGATAACACCGCATACCGAATTGATGGCATCAACAGCTGCCTGAGCCCCCATGAGGGCAGCCATCTGGTTCTCACCCATTACGAAGAAATTCCCGCCGGCAACTCCCTTGATGATCCCGAACTCCTCTTCGCCGATGTATTCACCGGACATGATAGGGATTGCCCAGACCTGCCGGCCACCGACTTCTTTCTTGTACTCATAACCATCGCCAAAGAAGTGCAGCTTTACGGGAATTTTTTCCTCGGCGTCAGGGAGACCATCAAAAACCGCAGTAGTCGGTGCAGTAATGATGCATTCACCGATTCTTTCGATGAGCTGCTCCTTTAATTTTTTCTTGGCAGCGCAAATAAGGATTGCAACTCCGGGTCTGCCGTCAGGCGTGTCTTCCGGGGAGAGAATACTCTCGATGCCGGCTTCGCAGGGACATCCTATTGCCGATGTGGCAAATCCGGTTGCTTCAACAGCGGCATTATATGCCCATTCTTCGGTCACCGCGGTGATGATGACCCGGGAGATCCACGTCGGAAACGCTTCCGCGTAGGTATTCTCGATTGGCACTCCGTTTATTTCCATACAATGTACCTCTTTTCAGAGAAGGTACCAAGACACTATGAGAATAAATTTTCTTATTGTCACGGCCGCTGTTCCGGATCACATGCCATCCGGGGCCTGTAGTGCACTTCTTCAGGAGGTCCCCCCGCAGTAGACATAATATTTAACCATGATGAACATTCACCTCCCGTACGTACTGGTTAGAGCGCAGTTCAATACGGGCTTTTTTTATGATGATTATATTAATTATAAAGAGAGTTAAAAAATTATACTTAATACCACTCCGTGCCAACAGGATGGAGTCTACGGAAAAATTAGGCAGGTTTATGTGTATCGGTTAACCATTCTTTTTTAGTCGATTTTTGAATCGATCTAAAGCTGGTGCGTGATACAAGCATGGCATTTGCATTGCACGTTAACATGGAGCGTTGTACCGGCTGCAATAATTGTGTGGCAAGGTGAAGCACGGGAAAGCGGTGATACTGGACTTCAATTCCGAGCTGTGTGCCGGGTGCGGAGTCTGCGTCGAGGCATGCCCGCATGATGTGATCCGGCTATCCGGACGCGGGGCGGTCGTATCAGAAGCCAGGGTTGGCTAATGAGAACATGGAGCGAATGAGAGGTTATTGAATGACACTGTTTCCAAAATTCTCCAAAAAGCGGGATGGCGTCAATGTCATCCAGGAGCAGCGGCTCCTCCAGCAGGTAAACCACCTGATCCTCAACTCAGAGGTCTGCACCGGGTGTGGAATCTGCGTGGAGGCCTGTCCTGAAGAGGCAATTGCCCTGGGACTCGTCGGAGCCACCCGGAGAGGTGCGGTCGCTTACGCTGCGCCGGTTGACATAGATGAGGTAAAGTGTTCCTACTGTGGTGTCTGTGTAGTGATGTGCCCGTTCAATGCACTGACACTGAAAGTTGACGGTGAGGAACGCCTGCCGATAGTCGAGAAAGAGGGTTTCCCCCAGTATGACATGGTCGCAGATATCGACGATGAGAAGTGCGTCCGGTGCACCATCTGCGAAGAGGTCTGCCCGCGGGATGCCATCGACCGGGATGTCCCCGAATTCGAGGGAAGTCGTGAGGATGGCAAGGAACGCCAGCTCGCCCTCAAGAGCAAGACCACCTTCAAGGTTGATGACGAGAAGTGCACCTTCTGTGGTATCTGCGGTGCGCTCTGCCCGGCAATCGAGGTGAAACACAAGCCCTTCACTGCCGAGACGGGAAAGGTCGAGGGTGAAGTGGTCTGGGATGAGACCAGGTGCGACGCGTGCCAGGTCTGTGTCGAGGCCTGCCCTGAAGAATGTATCACCGTCGAGAGAGAGATTGAGAGCGACAAGCTGGACGGAACAGTTGACATCGACCAGAAGATGTGCTGCACCTGCACCTGGTGCTCCCGGAGCTGCCCGACCGAGGCAATTACCGTTGAGAAAATCTTCGAGGGCGACATCGAGTTCTTCCCCGAGAAGTGCCCCGGCGGATGTTCCACATGCGTCGAGATTTGCCCGGCAAATGCCATCTACCTGCCGTCCGATGTGCCGGCAAGCCAGATGAAGGGCAAGGTCACACCCACCATTGCCGTCAACAAGGACTTCTGTATCCTCTGCGGAGCATGCGTAAATGCCTGCCCGGGTGAGGACATTATCAGACTCAGCCGGACCGGTATCCGGGTTAAGGGCAAGGAGACCGACCTCTTCAGGAAGATCAAGGAAAAGCTGTGCACGCCGCGGACCTCCAAGGTCAAGGAGGAGACTCCCGGCAGCGTGCAGCTCAAAATGATGGAGAAGGCGTGAGGGGATCAGATATGGCACGAACGAAAGGTTACCCTGAAGCACTTGACAAAAAACTTGCCGACACCCGTCTCTACGAGGATGAGCGCCACCCGGATTTCACCAAGACGGTTGAGAAAGTCTCGATGACCATCCCCCATATGTGTTTCCAGTGCGGGACCTGCACGGCGTCCTGCCCCTCGGCACCCCGGAGCTCCTACCGGATCCGGAAGTTTGTCAGGAGAGCACTGCTGGGGCTCGAGGATGAGGCCCTGACCGATCCGGACCTCTGGCTCTGCACCACCTGCTACAGCTGCACCGACCGCTGCCCGCGGGACATCGCACCAACCGATGTGATCATGGCCATGAGGAACCTCGCCTTCAAGCGGGATATCGTTCCGGTCAACTTCCTAAAGACCGTCCAGGCCATCTATACCACCGGACACGGTGTGCCGAACAACGATGTCAACCGTGCAGCCCGGCAGAAACTCGGATTGAATGCCGAGCCGCCGACCACCCACGGATTCCCGCAGTATGTCAAGGGGATCCAGTACATACTCGACTACTATGAGCTCAAGAAGAACGCCGACAGGATCGTTAAAGAGAGGGAGGGGTGAAGACTGATGCGCGAGTATGCATTCTTCCTCGGATGTATCGCACCGAACCGCTATCCGGGCGCGGAGAGCGCTTCGTATAAGACATCGGAAAAACTCGGCATCAAGCTCCTCGACCTCGAGGGTGCCAGCTGCTGCCCGGCACCGGGTGCTTTCGGGTCCATCGATCTCGATATCTGGTACGCCATGGCCGCCCGGAACCTTATTCTCGCCGAACAGATGAAGAAGGACATCGCCCTCATCTGCAACGGGTGCTACAAGTCCATCTGGGAGGTCAACCATAAGCTGAAGCACCACCCGGAACTCAAGGAACGGGTCAATGAAGTGCTCAAGGGCATCGATATGGAATTCAAAGGATCCATCGATGTCTGGCACCTTGCCGAGCTCTTCTATGATCCCGAGATTGTGGGTCTCCAGAAGATCCGCGACAGTATAACCGTTCCACTTGAAGGAACCCGGATCGCAGTCCACTACGGATGCCACCTGATGAAGCCTAAGAAGGAGCGCCACTTTGGTACCACCGAGCACCCCACCTGGATTGAAGAGATGGTCGCAGCACTGGGCGCCGAGCCGGTCGAGTACCGGAACAAGATGCTCTGCTGCGGTGCGGGCGGCGGAGTGCGGGGATACGACCTGGTTCACTCCATCGACATCACCAATGAGAAGATGATCAACCTCAAGGAGGCAAAGGTTGACGCCCTCACCGAGGTCTGCCCGTTCTGTCAGCTCCAGTTCGACCGGGGCCAGATCGAGATCGAGGAGAAATTCGGCGTGAAATACGGCCTGCCCGTGCTCCACTACTGTGAGCTGCTCGGACTTGCACAGGGAATGAGCCCGCAGGAGCTCGCGCTTGACCTGCATGCAGTCAGCTGTGAGCCCTTCCTGGAGAAGGTCCTGTGACGGAGGTATAAGAGATGGCAGAAAAGAAGACAAAGAAAGAGACCGCTCCCAAGAAGAAGGAAGCAACCAAGGCCACAGCAAAGGCAGCACCGGCAGCCCAGAAAGCTCCTGCAAAGGAGCAGAAGAAGGCCCGCGTCGGCGTATTTATCTGCCACTGTGGAACCAATATCGCCGGATCGGTTGACATCGAGGATGTGCAGGAATATTCAAAGAGCCTGCCGGATGTCGCATTTGCAGACAACTACCAGTACATGTGCTCGACCCCCGGTCAGAAGAAGATCGCGGATGCTATCAAGGAGCACAACCTGACCGGTATCGTGGTTGCCGCCTGTTCCCCGCGTCTGCACGAGCCGACCTTCAGGACCGCTACCAAGGAGGGAGGCCTGAACCCGTTCCGGTTCGAGATGGCCAACATCCGTGAGCAGGGCTCCTGGGTGCACATGCACGACCGCGAGGGAGCGACCGATAAGGCAAAGGACGCCATCAGGATTGCGGTCGCTAAGGCATCAATGCTCGAGGACCTCTTCCCGAAGACCGTGCCCGTTGAGAAGGCAGCCATGGTTGTCGGTGCCGGGGTTGCCGGGATGCAGGCAGCGCTTGACCTCGCCAATGCCGGGATCAAGACCTACCTCATCGAGAAGAACCCGACTATCGGCGGTCGCATGTCCCAGCTCGACAAGACCTTCCCGACCCTCGACTGTTCGCAGTGTATCCTCACCCCCAAGATGGTGGATGTCGGAAGAGCTGAGAATATCGAGCTGATGACCTGCGCTGAAGTCGAAGATGTGGAGGGATACATCGGCAACTTCGATGTTACCATCCGCAGGAAGGCCCGCGGAGTGCTCACCCCTGATGAGGCCGAGGCAAAGGGTATCGTGGGCGGGGGTTGCAATGGCTGCGGTGACTGTGAAGGAGTCTGCCCGGTCATCAAGCCGAACCCGTTCGAGATGGGGATGAAGCCCCGAAAGGCTATCTACATCTACCATCCCCAGGTCGTGCCGCTCATTTACACCATCGACTGGGACTCCTGCATCAAGTGCGGGCTCTGTGTCGATATCTGCGGTGACAAAAAGGCCATCGACCTCGAGATGCAGGACGAGCTGGTGAAAGTCAAGGTCGGAACCGCCATCCTTGCCACCGGGTACGACATGTTCCCGATCGAGAAGAAGGATGAATGGGGATACAAGAAGTACGAGAACGTGGTGAACAGCCTCGAGTTCGAGCGCCTGATATGTGCGTCCGGCCCGACCGGCGGCCACCTGGTCCGGCCGAGCGATGGAGAGACCCCGAAAAAGGTCGCCTTCCTGCTCTGTGCCGGCTCCCGTGACAACACCGGTGTGGGCAAGCCGTACTGTTCACGGTTCTGCTGCATGTACTCGCTCAAGCACGCCCACCAGATCATCGAGAAGATCCCGGGATGCCAGCCCTACCTCTTCTATATGGACATCAGGTCCTTCGGGAAGATGTACGAAGAGTTCTACTACCGTATCCAGGATGAGGGCGCCAAGTTCATGCGGGGACGGGTCGCAAACGTTCTCGAGGACCCGGTCACCAAGAACCTCATTATCAATGCTGAGGACACCCTGCTCAACCGTCCGATTAATCTCGAGGTCGACATGGTCGTACTCGCTGCCGCCGTTCAGCCTGCAGAAGAAACTGAACGAACCAGGAAACTCTTCGGTGTCTCACGGTCGATGGACGGATGGCTCCTTGAAGCCCACCCCAAGCTGAACCCGTGCGGAACCACCACCGCCGGTGTGTTCCTCGCCGGGGTCTGCCAGGGGCCAAAGGATATTCCTGATACGGTCGCATCCGCAGAAGGAGCCGCATCGGCCGCCAGTATCCCGATCCACAGGGGAGAGGTGGAGCTCGAGCCCTACTTCGCCCAGTGTATCGAGGAGAAGTGCGCCGGGTGCGGTATGTGTGTAAACCTCTGCCCCTACCAGGCGCTCGCGCTGGTCGAGAAGGATGGCCGGAAGGTCATGGAGGTCACCGAAGCGAAATGCAAGGGATGCGGAACCTGCGGAGGGTTCTGTCCGGGAGGTGCGATCTGGATGCAGCACTTTGCAACACCGCAGATTATCGCCCAGATTGATGCGTTCCTCGTGGGAGGTGCAAAGTAATGGCGGAAGAATGGAAACCCCAGATACTCGGGATCATCTGCAACTGGTGCTCCTATGCCGGGGCTGACCTCGCGGGCAGCGCCCGCACCCAGTACCCCCCTGACATCAGGATCGTCCGGGTGATGTGCACCGGCCGCGTGGATCCCCTGTTTATCCTGAAGGCGTTCACTGACGGGGCAGACGGTGTGCTGGTTTCAGGCTGCCACTTTGGCGACTGTCACTACCTTGAGGGGAACTACAAGGGTGCGAAGCGGATGTTCATGGTAAAGAGCCTGCTCAAGAACATCGGCCTCGAGGACAAGCGCCTCAGGATGACCTTCGTTTCCGCATCCGAGGGAGCGAAGTGGGCAAAGGTTGTTGAAGACGTGGTAAAGACCGTTACCGATCTTGGTCCAAACCCCCTCAAAGAGCTCGCCCGCTAGACGGAGGACGGTAAAGTGACCAAGATTGCACTGAACCTGATCACCGGACGCACCATCCAGCAGGGTGTGGCCATGGAGGGCGGAAAAGAGAAGGACGCCTATACCAAGGCCTGCGGCATCATCGAGTTAGATCTCTCGGATCTCAAGAAACTCGGTGCATGGCGCAACACCAACGTCCGGGTGACCAGCCAATACGGGAGCGTGGTGGTCAAGGCGATTGAGGCCACGCAGGGCCCCCACCCGGGACTGGCATGGATACCCATGGGTCCCTGGGCCAACTCTGTGACCAACCCCAACACCTACTCCACAGGAATGCCGACCTTCAAGGGCGTT
>JAAEES010000077.1 GCA_013415575.1 Methanomicrobiales archaeon
TCCTGGGAACAGACATTCTGGTTCCCCGGGAAGCCCGGATAGCACCAGAAGGCTAGAGGTATTCTGAATATACCGCCCGAACCTCGTCGTCCATGGCGAGGAGGATGGCCTTCCGGAACAGGATCTCGGGAGCTTCATCGCACATCACGCCGGATGCATCCGGGAACCACCGGTGGATGTGCTCCGGCGGCCGGCACCGGGATGCATGGCAGTATTCCTCACCCCTGGCAGCATAGGAGAGGAGAGGGCCTATCGGGATATCGTTGAGGAGCACGGTATTCTCGGGCAGAGCGGCATCACCCGGAACCAGCTCTTCCTGGTAATCGAGACCGATCCCTTCGTCATCGAAGGCCGGGATGAGCAGCTCCAGCAGTTCGGAAAAAGACCTGCCGGTATCGGAACAGGTGAGGCAGGGAGCCTCCTGGTCGCCGGTATGCCGCCAGAGTACCGAGAGCGTTTTCTTCATGGTCCGGTACAGACATGAATCAGTCAAAGCAGATAAGTGATTCTACCGCTCGATCCGGCCGATATGCCCGATCGCTGCCTCTTCGAGGACGGTCTTCGCCTTCTGTGCGGAGATATCCCTGATGGCCTCGAGCACGTGGACTGATTCTTCCAGGAAGCTGAGCACGTCCGCCGGGTAGATATCGATGCCGTACTCGTCCTGCAGGAACTGGGAGATCTGGCGGTGATCGAGCCCGTTTTCACGGAGCTCGATGATCTCGCGGGCAAACTTTTTTTCCGGGCAGCCGCACAGCGGGGCATCCCGGCAGGAACAGCGGAGAAAAGAATTAAAAAAAGCGAGGATCTGGTCCCGGAGGATCGTGTCCAGCCGGTCGATATTGAGGCGGGAGGAGAGGGCATCGAGGGTGGCACCGTGGAACGCGAGATCGGGGATCCGGTACCCGACCGCCCGCTCGATCTTCCGGGCATACCGGAAGCGTGCCCTCCCCGCGATCACGACCCTTCTCCCGCCTCCTCGTCAAAGTTCTTGAGCGAGGCCATCGCTTCGCTCATGCTCTCGATCTCGATGAGCCACTCATCAAAGAGGCCGGGCTGTTCGATATCCTCCTTGAGGTATTTACCACAGCAGGACGCCCCGCCCAGGACGTTTGCTCCGATCTCGGCGGCAATGCCCATGGCCGACTCGAGATCTGTCTCAGCGGTCTTCTTTCCCTCCTTGATCAGGGTCTTCATGTCGGTGGAATATCCGCCCTCGAGGAAGCGCTTGCAGGCCGCAAAGAGGACCAGCATGGAGAGCTGGAGGGACTCGACGTACTCTTCGAGATCGTCAGCAGGGGCCTCGCCCATCACGATGCACTCGACGGCATTGAGTTTCTCGAGCGCCTCCTCCTTGGCGAATCTCCCGTTCTGGAAGAGCTTGATGATCTTCAGGACCTCGATGGTAATGTCCATGGAGAAGTTGTAGAGTGTGGTGTACCCGTCCGGCATCTCTTCGGAGTCGGGGGCGACCTCAAACGAGCACTCCCGCAGCGTGCTGATCCAGTTGTCCCAGCGCTCCTGGTTATAGAAGATATAGAACAATTTGAGCGGTTCTTCCTCTTTCCCCGCTTTTCCTTTCTTTTTTACCATCATTACCTCATGGATTCTTGAATCTTAAAGATTTTTGGTTTTCATTCCGAACGGAGCCCGGAGAATGGTTAATTTTATATACTGCGTGGGAAGCGCATACAAAATGATTTTTCCATGGGGACATCATCTCTCCCTCTGAGGATTCATATGGCTCCTGATCAAGAATCAACTCAGTTGAATCTCGGATATGAAATATTCATTGCTCTCATTTCGATCCTGTCCGTCTTCAACATGGTCCTGGCCGTCATTCCCGGCATTGATCCTGCTGCCGTGCATGTCGTATTCACCATAAATCTCTTCCTGACCCTGTTATTCATCTTTGATTTTGGCCTTCGTTTGTGCACCGCCGCATCACGCTCCTTTTACTTCATCCGGGATTACGGATGGGCAGACCTTTTAGCTATTATCCCATTCTTCAGGATTTTGCGCGTATTCCGGATTTTCAAGACCTACCGGCTGGTCCATAAACAAGGGGCAAAAAATCTCATCGGGTATCTCACCATGCACAGGGCGGAAGCAGCGTTGTTCATCCTGGTATTTGCTGTGATCATCATCATCGAATTAGGATCATTCATGGTACTGGTGGCCGAGAGTGTATCCCCGGACGCAAACATCGTAACGTCCGGAGATGCAATGTGGTGGACTTATGTGACCATCACCACGGTCGGCTACGGCGACCGGTATCCGGTTACGGAAGCAGGAAGGTTGATCGGGATTCTGGTCATGACCACTGGTGTCGGGATTTTTGCCACTTTTGCCGGATACATCGGCAATAAACTCCTCGCCCCCCCGGAACGGGAGCAGAGGCATGAGACGGTTCCTGACCTGTCCCCCCCGGCTGCTGTCACCCTTGCAGAACTGAGACAGTACCTGGAGCAGCGGGAAAAAATTGATGCCGAGATCAGCACCCGCCTTGCCCGGCTGGAACGGCAGGTCCAGGGAGAGACCACGCCATCTGGTTCAGGGCCTGCAGCATGACCGGACACTCTCTCTTTTTGCCGGACCGGGACCTCCGGGAATCAGGTTCCAGGGCGATAAAACCGGTTGCATTTAATACTCCCTCGCTTTTCAATCTATAAAGGAAAGCAGCAATGCCCGGGGATGTCAGCAGTACAAGGATCGATGAAGCTACCGAATCGCTCAACACAAAGAAGTTCTATCTCCTCCTTCTCTTTGTCTCGCTCATCGGGGTCCTCGGTGCCCTGATGATGTTCGCCTTCTTTTTCCTCCAGGACATCATTGCGGCGTTTCTCTGGGATGGCATCCCGATCGATTCCCTTTCCCCGGTCTTCAACCCGCTGATCCTGGTGATCTGCCTTCTCGGCGGGCTCGGCGCCGGGCTGATCCGCCACTATTTTGGAGGTGAGATCGCCATCATGGCCGAGGACCTTATCGAGTTCAACCGGGAGGGGAGGATTGGCCTGAAACGGGGGATCGAGCTCTTCAGCAGGGGGCTGGTATCCCTGGTCTGCGGCGCTCCCCTCGGCCCTGAAGCACCCCTCACGGTCGCTACCGGTGCCGCTGGTACCGCAATCGCGGAAAAAGCCCGCATGCCGCCACCTGCCGTTACCCTCATGTCACTCTCTGCCATCAGCGGATTCTTCGGTGCATTCCTGTCGTCACCATTTGCCGGCGCCCTCATCTTCATCGAGACCACGCTTGAGAAGGGTATCATGACCTGGAAAGCGATCCTCCCGTCAATCGTTGCGGCCACAGCAGGATTCGCCGTGTATTTCCTCATCGCAGGCTCCTTTATCGGCAGCATGTTCACCCTCCCGGCGTACGAAGGGTTCAGGGATATCGATCTGCTGTATGCGGTCATCCTTGGCCTGCTCGGCGGAGTGAGCGGAATTTTTTTCATCATCGTGTACAAGAAAATGCGGTCGATTTTTGAGCCGCTGGAGAACCGGCCGGTGTTCCTCGGTCTGCTCGGAGGTCTGGGACTGGGAATAGCCGGGATCCTCCTCCCCCTCACCCTGTTCATGGGCAGTGACCAGCTCCAGGTCCTCATCAACAACTATCTTGAGGTGAGCATTGTCCTGCTGCTCATCCTGGTTGTGGCAAAGATCCTCCTCGTGACCTTCTCCTTTTCCACGGGATTTGCCGGCGGATACATCTTCCCGGGATTCTTCATCGGGGGAACCCTTGGAATCCTGGTATTCCGGCTCTTCCCCTTCATCCCCCTCGCGGTCTGCCTCGTTTGTGTTATTGCCGGTTTCAGTGTCGCACTGCTCAGGAGCCCTATCGCCCTCGCCCTGATCATTGCCATCGTTTTCGAGGAAACGCTCGTCCCGGCGATGGCGATCTCGCTCGTCATGGGCTTTGTCGTGAGCCACTCGTACTCCCTCCCGTATACGAGAAAGGGGACCGGAAATTCCGCTGATACTCCCCGGGAATGATGTGAACCATCCTGATGGTGGAGACCCGGAACAGGAAAGGCATCCGTACGTTCACGTTTCTGTCCGTTCGTGATGAGAATATACCCGGGGAAGAACAGGATCAGCTGATGAGTGCATGCGGGTCCATAACACCTTTATCCTGGCGATAAGATTCCTAATCGGGAACCATGAGTCCTGATGACCCATTACAAAAACCGGCACCACCACGGCACTGGCTGGGGCAAATATTCGTCCTCAGCCGGTACCTCATCATGATCACCATCATTGCCCTGTTCATTGGCGCAATCATCGTTGTTGCCGGCGGGATAGCAGAACTGTACCATATTGTCGTGTATCTGGTCGGCGGAGGATCCGGTATGGGGGGATGATTGGGGCAGTTTCTCTCCGTGAGTATGACAGAATTAATCGATCTCTTCCTTATCGCCATCGTCCTCGTTATCATCGCTCTCGGACTGTACCAGCTGTTCATCGATCCCGGAATCAGCCTTCCCGAATGGTTGAATACTACCACGCTGGAAAGCCTGAAGACCCGTCTCCTCGTCGTTATCGTCGTACTCCTTGCGGTGATCTTCCTGGGTGCTGCAGCCGAATCGGAAGGAGGCGTCGCGATAGCCGGACTGGGAATCGGAATCGCAGCCGTGATCGTTGCCATCGGGTATATCCTTAGCATCTACATCCGGACGATGGTTGCTAAAGCGGACAGGCAATCACAGGGTTCCAGCCAGGAGCAGGAGCTCCCATGATGAAACGGGGTGATGGGTGATATGGACCCGGGAAAAGACCCTGCTTCGGGCACGGACAGCAACCATATCGTTATTGAACTCGACACCATCCGCGACCTGCTGATTGCCCCCGAATTCGATCCCTTTTCAGAAAAGGAGACGGCGTACATGGGGCAGTCTGCGCTGGGACGGGCCATCAAACGCCTCAAACCCGGCTGGACGAAGCACACCCGGGATGTGCGGCTGACCATCCTGCTTCCTCCGGACCAGATCACACCGGGGCTTCAGGATCAGGTGCACAAGGCCATCCGGCGGTTCTGCAGTACGAAGATCGAGGATAATACCGTTCAGCTCCGCACCATCCGCTGGAACGGGATCCGGGGACTGCCGTTCTCCTTCGTGTTCCTCGCTGTCTGTGTTGGCATCGGGACACTCTTCGGGAATGGTCTGGTCCCCGGTGTTTCGGAGTGGCTTGGGGCAGCGCTGAGCGAGGGATTCTATATCATCGGCTGGGTCTCGCTCTGGGACCCGGTGGAGACCCTGCTCTTCGATCCGTTGCCGGTGAAAAGGGAAAACAAAGTTCTCAATTTATTCCTGGATATTCCGATCGAGATAGAACCACGACGGTAAATCCCGGGTAGGAATTCCCTGAAAAATTTCCTGTGGTTATTCCGCACCGGCTAATCCTGCAGACAGATGCTGGTATTTAACATCAGGGCATACCATGCTATACAGACGAGGTGATGGCATGGACGTGGTCATGATCCGGTACGGGGAACTCTTCCTGAAGAGTGAGCCGGTCAAGCGGCAATTCATCCAGAATCTGCTGCGAAATATCGGGAAAGCACTCGAATCCGAAGGCCTCACCCACCGGTTTGAGCTCCACCGGGGCCGGATCCTCATCCATGGGGATGAACCCGGCAAAATCGCCGAAATCGCGAGCCGTATCTTCGGCATCGTCGAGGTCTCGGTCTGCACCCTTACAGAGAGCACAGTTCGTGCCGTCTCCCGGGTAGCCGTGAAACGGGCCACTACCCACCTGGCAGACGGCGGCAGCTTTGCAGTCCGGGCACGGCGGCAGGGGGTGGAGGGGATCACCAGCCAGGAGATCGGGGCGCAGGTGGGTGCGGCCATCCTCGATGCCTTCCCAGAGGCAACCGTCGATCTCACCCGCCCGGAATACGAGATCTTTGTCGAGATGCGGGAATACGGATCACTCGTGTATGACTGCCCCCTCCCTGCCCCGGGAGGCCTCCCCTGGGGAACGCAGGGGCGGGCCCTCTCCCTCCTCTCATCAGGTATCGACTCCCCGGTCGCAACCTGGCTGATGATGAAGCGGGGCTGCGAGATAGCCTCCCTCCACATCGATGCAGGGAAGTTTGCGGGAGCAGACGTGCTCTCCCGGGCACTGGCCCATCATGCAACGCTCTCCACCTGGTGCCGGGGATTCCCCATGGAACTTCTGGTGGCCGATGCCGAACCATTCTACGAGGCCCTGGTCAGCAGGCCGCCGGCACGGTACCGGTGTGTACTCTGCAAACGGTTCATGCTGCGACTCGGGAGCCGTCTCGTCCGCGACCGTCACTTTGCCGTCCTGGTCACCGGCGACAGCCTCGGCCAGGTGGCCTCCCAGACCCTCGCCAACCTCACCACCATCTCAGATGCGGCGACCGTTCCCCTGGTCCGTCCGCTCATCGCCTTTGACAAGAACGAGACGGTGGCCATCGCCCGGAAGATCGGGACTTTTCACCCGGAACCAGCCGACCTCGGCTGCCATGCCGTCCCGCGGATGCCGGCAACCGCCGCCGGTGCTGATGAGATTCGCACGGCGGAGGAGCAGCTCGGGATGGATGAGCTGGTTGAAGCGGCGCTGGGCCGGATAGATGTGAAAATCGCACTCAACGGGAAGATTCTGGACGATTAGAATTCCTCAACCGTGGTGTTTTCCTGCTCCATGGCATTCTCCAGTACAGCTGCCGGAGCGATATCTGCATCAGGAATGTCCAGGATCCCGATGAAGGAGCAGTAGCCCTGGGTGCAGGCGATTGACCCTCCGGAATAGGGGGCAAAGAGGCGGTCCCTGTTGCCCTCGTCTGACACCCAGGCATCAACGGCATGCTGCTCGATGCCATAGGTATAGCCGTTCCACTGGCCGTAGGCGGTCTCAACGACCGTTCGGTTCTCCGGGATGCCGAACTGCTCTTTCAGGGTCCGGGCGGACGAACCGGTCTCTGGATTGGTATAATCAAGGTAGCGGAACGCAGCCATATCGGCGGATCGGGAGAGGGCAAGCCCGAAGGCCCGCTCGTCATACGGCACCGGCGCCAGTCCCTCGGAAATCCGGATCCGGTTCAGGTAGATCATGGCATCCTGGGCATCGGCCGGCCCGCTGTTGGATTTGATCAGGTCCCGTCCGCTCTCCTGCACAAGGCCGGAGAAGACGGCCCCAATCCCTGAAAAGGTACTCATGACCGCCACCCGGGCTCCGGGTACCAGGTACATCAGGGCCAGGACGCCGATGAGCAGGAGGATGATGGCAAGGGCGGCAACCGCACCCCTGCTCAGCCGGAATCTCTTCGGGGCGATCATCGGGCGGGGGAGGACCGGCCGGCCGCTCTCGAACTGGTATTCTTCGAGGTGCAGCCCTTCCACGATGGCATCCATATCCTGCAGCCGGAGCGTGTACCCGGAGTCGATGAACCGCATGGATTCAAGAAGGTTTTCGGCCGTCACGACCCGGAACCACTTCACCCGGCGAAAATCGATCTGGTTGTCCGGGTAGGTGCTTCCCTTGCAGAAATAGAGCCAGGAACTCATCTTCCGGAGGTTGTTACCCGGGATATGGGTCAGGTGTTCCCGGAAGATGGGGATGAGACGGTCAACGAAGTCCTGGCGGTGGTTCTTGGCCTGGAGAAAGAGGTTCGGGAGCTGGATGGGCCCGTCACCGGTGACGACCTCCCACCCGCCGTTCTCGATGCCATGGATCTCGCCCGAGAAGGCCTTGAGCTCGAGGATGAGCGGACCGTTCCGGGTGAGGAGGACACAGTCGAGCTGGCCGTTTGCCACCAGGACATTGGTCAGCACGTAGACCGGTTCTTTCTGGAATTCCCGGGAGATGATGCGGACAATCTCCCTGATCTGGCGGTATTCATGCTCATACCGTATTTTATCCCCTCGAAAAAACCGGATACCCATCAGAGAACCCTCATGCTCGCCCGTATGCCTGTGTATGCTTCATGTTAGGTCTTATTTTTGATTAAACTAACCGGTATATATCAGAATCCCGGGCAGGAATTCAGGGGAACTGAGAACCAGGAGGGAGCATGGCCAGGTGGAAGGGATGGGAGCGGGTCCGCATCAGGGAGGATGACGGGGCAGTCCTGGACCCCGGTGATCCCGGCTACGCCACCGGCCGTGAAGCCATCGCCCCGGTCATCATCTCCACCAGCCGTTCCACCGATATCCCGGCCTTCTATGGAGACTGGTTCATGGACCGGCTCCGGAGGGGATACGCGGCATGGGCAAACCCGTTCTCCGGGCGGCTCCAGTACGTCTCGTTCTCACGGGCACGGGTGATGGTCTTCTGGTCGAAGAATCCCCGTCCGTTCCTCCCGGCTCTCGGGGAACTCAGGGATGCCGGGTACGATATCCTCGTTCTCTTCACCCTGAACGACTACCGGGAAGAGGGTCTTGAGCCCGGAGTCCCCCGGCTCGACGAGCGGATCCGGACCTTTTCGGAGATCTCATCATGTATCGGAGAAGGGAGGCTGACCTGGCGGTTTGACCCAATCCTTCTTTCTGATACTCTCACCGTCGATCGCCTGCTGGAGAGGATCCAGGACATCGGGGACCGGCTTTTCCGGCAGACCAGAAGGATGGTAATCAGCTTCATCGATATCGGGAGGTATGCACGGGTGAGGAGAAACCTTGCCGCTGCAGGACACTCCGGAGTCCGGGAACCGTCCCACGGGGAAATAATACGGATTGCCCGGGGGCTGTCCGAACTGAACGAGGGATGGGGTCTCGAGATCCAGGCCTGCGGGGAGGAGTCCGACCTCTCTGCCTGGGGGATCGGGCGAGGGGCCTGTATCTCGTATGACACCCTCGTCCGGGAATTTCCCCGCGACCGGGTGCTGATGGATTTCCTCCGGCCGGAAGAGGATCGGGACAAGAGGAAGCGGGAGCTGAACGATCCCGGACAGCGGCGGTGGTGCGGCTGTGTGGCGAGCAAGGATATCGGTCACTACAGCACCTGTCCCCACGGGTGCCGGTACTGTTACGCCAACGCATCACCCCTGCTCGTGGAACGGAACTACCGTCGCTACTGTGAAAACCGCGACCAGGGAATATTCCTGCCGGCGCTCGTCGAGTAGGCCTCCTCCCTGCCACATCCCGGGAACCCGGAGGGGCGTTTCCGACCAGGATGCCGTGCCCGTTCTACAGGCAATCGCCCTCTGGTAGGTTCCAGGCCTGGAGAGGGTTTTGCAGGCCGGGAGAGAGGCTTTTTTCCATCCGGCATCAGGACTTTTTCAGCCGAGTTCGTCCCAGAACCGGGAAAGGGCATTCCAGACCAGTACTCCGGTCTCCCGTGTCAGGTCAGCATCCGGTGAAGCGGTGACAGGGTCGGCAGAGCTGGTCTCGTAGAGTGCCCGCGATACCTCGACCTGGATCCAGGGAATACCCCGGTGCCAGTAGTGGGCATTGGTGATGAATCCCCCCGAAAAGGGATTGTTGATCGCCACGTCAGCCCCCGGCCCGAGTTCCTCCCGGAAGGCCCCTGCGAGGGCCGTTATCCACCCGGCCGGACAGGTGGAGAGCGTTCCCGGACGCCGCTTTCCCTCCGCATCCCCGTTGTTACCGAGGCAGACCATGGGCCGTTGCCGGCCTGCATCGCGGTGGGTCGGCGGACCTTCCGGGAGCATGCTGTGGCAGTCGAGGGCAAGCGCGATCTTCGCGGGTTCGAGGAGCCGGTCGAGATCGGCATGGTAGGGGAAGTAATGGGCCATGAGCAGCTGGTGGATCAGGGTTATCTCCGGGACAATACCTCCCCGGAACACCGGGGTTCCGTGCACGGTCCGTACCTTCACCACCCCGTCCGGATGTTTCGGGGGGAGATGGTAGGGAGGCCGGTTGAGATCCACGATCATCCGCGAGATATCGGTATCCCGGTACCAGGCAACCCGGTCCCTGAACGAGTAGACCAGCCGTGTCGATGGATCGCTGTAGTACTGAATCTCATCTGAGGAAAGGGCGACCAGTGCGGCAACCGCTTCCGGAACAGCGGTTCCCCCGTGCGGCACCGAGATGAGGAACGGATACCTGCCCATGGAGTGGAGGTGAGTCCCCGTCCGGCATCAAGGTTTGGCACGGTCCG
>JAAEES010000078.1 GCA_013415575.1 Methanomicrobiales archaeon
AGAAGCTCGATATTCTCCACGTTGGTCGGTATCTGGTAGCCGGCCTCTCCCACATCGTCCTGGCAGTGGATATCGCGGGCACCCCGCCGGGTCAGCTCCCGGAGTTTCAGGGGCCCGAAGATGGTCGCCCCGTCCTCTTCGGGCCGGAGGTGGAACGCCTCGCGCTGCATATCGGTCAGGATCTCGAGATCCTCGATGAGGAAGTTGCTCTCGTCCTGGGCCTGGAACTTCGCCTTCTTCCAGCCCTCGGAGATGTAGTAGAGCTCTCTCAGGGTCGAGGACCGGTTCTCCCCGATCTGTTTCTTCAGAAACCAGATGACCCAGGCCATTTTCAGGAGATGGAGTGCGCTCTTGGCGGTTCCGGCCGACCGGGTGCTCTCGCGGTCGCCGTACTTCCAGACCTCGGCCTCGTCATCGTATGCGATGTTCTGCTTTGTCCGGGTCGGAAGCGAGATCGAGGGGATCTGCCCTCCGGTCATCTGGCTGTACCATTTCCTGGCAATCCTGACCAGCCGATCGGTCGCCAGTGCATCGAGGTCGGATTTAGACATCCTGATCCACCACCACGATCTGCCGCGGATCGATACCACGGACCTCCAGGGATCCCCTCCCCGTCCCGGTGAACCTGGTCTGCCACGATTCACCCGGTGCCACCGTGACCTGCCACACCTTGGTGTACTCCTCATCGAGCAGGGTAACGAAGTCCGGGGGAGGCTGTGCATCATCAGCCGGATCAGCGGAGATGCTGTACAGGGAAAGGGTAGCCGGATGTGCGGTATAGTTGGAGAGCTCGATGACCACCGCAGTGTGATCGGTTCTCTTCCGCGCGACCAGTTTCTTCATGACTTTTCCTTCGATGGATGAGATATCGGGGAGCGGCTGTTCGACGATCTCGGCCACTTTGGCCGCGAGATCGGGCAGGATGGCGCAGACCGCACGTGCCCGGTCCTCCTGGATCCGGTTCCGGTCCCGCCGGGAGAGGAACAGTTTCAGGTCCCTGCCCAGGTCCTGCAGGGCAAGTACAATCTCCCGCTCGATCTCCGGGATCGCGGCAATTGCATCCTTGCTCTCGCTCGTGAAGGGGACACTGGTCGAGGCGACATGCACGAGGATGAGGAGGGGTCCGGTGGGCAGGCCCGCCTGGGGGATGTTGTAGTTCTTCCAGTTCATCCCGGCAATAGCCTGGGTGATGGCGCAGGCTCCCTGCTGGTACATGAGGGGCACGCGGTTGGCAAATCGCATGATCTGTGCATTCCCCTCCGGAGCGATTTTTCCCCCGTACCCGATCGCCGCCTCGATAATGAACGGATTGCCGGAGAAGACCGATCCCGGCCGGGTCCGTGCCCTGACAAAGTCCATCTGAAACTCCTTCTCGAGGCTCCGCGTGATCAGGTCTTCCCCGATAGGGGAGAGGCACTGGGTTACGGGAGGTGCCGGGACCTTCACCTCCTGCATGGCATCGATGAGTCGTTTCTGTTCCTCGGGTGAAAGCGACCCGGCATCACGGGTGCAGGGGAGTCCGGCTCTGATGCAGATCTCGCGGGCAGTCTTGCTGCCTACGCGGGAGAAGTTCGCAGAGAGGAAGTCCTCGAGCTTCCCGCTGCCCGGGGCAATCATCCTCCTGAACTGTCCGATCTCAATCCCGTGGGGGTGTGGCTTGATGGCCTGGGCACAGGCAATCACGTCGTCGCTCACCCGGTCAAAGAGGATAGTCTCATCATCAAGCTCCAGCCGCAACCGGGCATGAGGGTTGACCACGGAGGTATACTTGAGGTACTCAATCAGGCGCTTCTTTGCGGCAAGGGTGCTCCGGAACTCGATCTGGATACGGGTGCCGTGGGTCCGGTCCCAGTCGATCTCCTGCTGCGAGACAATATCGGGCTCGTTGGTCTCGATATCGATCTGAACCTCGAACCGGACGGCAGGATGGTCCGGTCCGGTCCTTGAGATGACCACCGTGGGGAGTCCGGTGGTGAGCTGGGCATACAGGACCGCGGCGGAAATCCCGATCCCCTGCTGTCCCCGGCTCTGTTTTATCTGGTGGAACCGTGAACCGTAGAGGAGCTTCCCGAAGACGTAGGGGACCTGCCGGGGAACGATCCCCGGGCCGTTATCCTCAACGATGATGCGGAAGACCTCTCCGGGCTGCTTCCGGATCGCGATGTAGATATCGGGGAGGACCATAGCCTCCTCGCAGGCATCGAGGGAATTGTCCACCGCCTCTTTGATAGTGGTGATGACCCCCCGGGTCGGAGAATCGAACCCGAGCAGGTGCTTGTTTCTCTCGAAGAACTCCGCAACGCTGATGCTCCGCTGCTGCTTGGCAAGTTCTTCAGCGAGGTTCACTCCCGCTCACCTCTCCGATCGCATCAGAAAGCGACAACACCTTCTGCCCGCCAGTCCGGAGGTTTTTCACCGTGACCTGCTGCAACTCGCGCTCCCTCTTCCCGATGATCAGGGCATAGTCAGCAGACCGGGCGATCTGGGCGATCTGGTTCCCGATCGATTTCCCTGTGAGACTGAGTTCGGTTCGGATCCCGGCGTTCCGGAAGGCTCCCGCAACGGTCAGAGCCCAGTCACGCCCCTCGGGAGTAAAGGCGACCCCGGCCACGGTCCCGGGAGCGGGCATCCTCTCGCCCCGGGCAACCATCACCCGGTCAAAGCCGATGGCAAACCCGCAGGAAGGGGTTTCCTCGCCACCGAAGAGGTGGGCGAGCCGGTAGGTCCCGCCCCCGAGCACCTGGTTCTCGGCACCCAGGTTCTCGGCAAAGATCTCAAAGACCATCCCGGTATAGTAATCGAGCCCGCGGGCGATGCCAGGGTTCAGGGTATACTCCAGTCCCGAGGCGTCAAGGATCGAGAACAGCTCTTCGATCCGGTCCCGATCCGGCAGGTCTCCGGTTATGGTGAAAACCTCGTTCAGGTCCCGGCATCCTGCCAGGGCCGTGAGCCGGGTACAGAGATCATCCCTCCCCTGGGAAGAGAGATACATGGCAAGGCCACCGGTATCCTTCTTGTCAAGGAACATCCGGATCTTTTTCTGGTCATCCGGATCGAGGCCGTCAAGGAGGCTCCGCATGAGAGAGAGGTGTCCGACATGGATGGAGAAGGAGATGTCGCTTGCGGCGAGGATGTCGCGGGCGAGCAGGATGACCTCGGCCTCGGCGAGCGCTGAATCGGCCCCGATCAGCTCGATGCCGAACTGCCAGAACTGACGGTACCGCCCCTTCTGGGGCCGTTCGTACCGGAAGCAGTCGGCAAAGTAGAACCAGCGGAGCGGTTTTGGCAGGGTCTTTCCTTCGTTGACGTACATCCTGAGCACCGGCGCGGTGAGCTCCGGCCGGAGCGCCAGCTTCCGCCCGCCCTTGTCCTCGAAAACGTACATTTCCTGGATGATCCCTTCCCCGGAGCGGATAGTGAAGAGTTCGAGTTCCTCGAATTCCGGGGTGCATACCTCCCGGTATCCCCAGGTTCGGGCGAACCGCCGCATGATCCCCTCCACCTCGCGCCGCTGGTCCATCTCATCGGGGAGGAAGTCCCGGGTTCCCCGTGGTTTCTGGAGCATGGTCAGGCCCCCTTTGTTCCCGGTGCGTTCAGAGGGGCTTTCCCGAGCACCCTGTCGAGCATTCCCTCGCTGGTCCAGACCCGTTCCCGTGTTTCCCGTCCCTGGAGGTAGAGGGCGGCGAGGATCAGGCCGAGGCCGAGCAGTTCGAGAGAAGAGATGGTGACCGCAACACCAAGCAGGGCCAGCGCCCCGTAGAGAATCCCCCGGTAAGCAGCCTTCCGGTATCCAGGAAGCGCGGTCCGGTAGAATATCCGGGCATCCCGCAGCCAGAGGAAAAAAACCACCGCTGCCCCGAACAGGGCGACATACACGAGATAACTCATCAGTATGAACATGTCTTCCTGTACGGCCAATAACTTAACGGGGCAGGGCACATCCCTGATTTTCGCGGTGTATCACATTTCGTCCGGGGGGTGGCGCCTCCCTCCGCGTCACGCGGACTGCCTGACCGGCACCGCCCGCTTCGTCCGGACCTTGAACGTATTATTATAGGCGAACCCATATCGTTATGAGTGTGGGCATGCCGGCCAACAGAAAGCTCCATGAGGTGCTGGAACGGCTCCGGAGCGGGATGATCACCGCTGAGGAAGCCGAACGGGAAATCGACGGCCTGCGTATCGAAGCGGTCGGGGATATCGCCAACCTGGACGTGGGGAGGAGCCTGCGGTGCGGGATTCCCGAGGTGGTGCTGGCCGAGGGCAAGGAGACCGGGCAACTTGCCGACATCGCCCTGGCCCATGTCCGTACGTCCGGGCGCTGTCTCGTGTCCCGGCTCTCCCGGGCCCAGTATACTGTCCTCGAGAACCGGGCGACTGCGGCCGGGGTGGAGGTGACCTGTCACGAGCGGGCGCGGATGGCGGCCCTCTCTACCGGCTCACCGGTGGAACCCACCGGTGGCGTGGTCGCGATCATCACTGCCGGAACGTCCGACATCAGGGTGGCCGAGGAGGCCCGGGTTGTCGCCGAGGAGATGGGGTGCCGTGTCTGCATGGCGCATGACGTCGGTGCCGCCGGGATCCACCGCCTCTTCCCTGCCATCAAAAAATGCCTCGATGCCCATGTCTTCATTGTTGCCGCAGGGAGAGAGGGGACGCTCCCTGCGGTTGTCGCAGGGCTGGTTGACCGGCCGGTGATCGGGGTCCCCGTGAGCACCGGGTATGGGTTCATGGGGCAGGGACGGGCGGCGCTTGCCAGCATGCTGCAGTCCTGCTCTGTTCTCGCGGTTGTCAACATCGATGCCGGGTTCACGGCAGGAGCATTTGCGGCCCGGATTGCGAACATGGTGGCGGTCAGATGACACGGGCATTCTATATCGGGAGGTTCCAGCCCTACCACAACGGGCACCAGTACGTGCTGGAGCGCATAGCAGAGACGGCTGAAGAGATCATCATCGGGGTCGGGAGTGCCCAGCTTTCCCACGAGTCCGGAAACCCGTTCACGGCAGGAGAGCGGATCCTGATGATCACCGGGTCGCTGAAGGAAATCGGGATCCCCTTGTATGTCATCCCTATTGAAGATATCAAGCGGAATGCCCTCTGGGTCGCCCACGTCCGATCCATGGCCCCTCCGTTCGATCTCGTCTATTCCAGCAACCCGCTGGTGATGCAGCTCTTTGCCGAAGCGGGGGTGCGGGTTGAATCGCCGGCAATGTATGCCCGCAAGCTCCATTCCGGCACCGAGATCCGGAGGAGGATGCTGAAGGGCGAAGACTGGGAGCACCTCGTTCCACCGTCTGTGATCAGGGTGATCGGGGAAATCGACGGGGTTGCCCGGCTGCGGAAGATTTCGCAGAATGACTGTGCCGATGAATCCGGGCAGGAAGATCGCAGCCTGTAGGGGTTTTTCCATGTTCAAATTCCTGAAAGACCGGTTTTCTAAGGAGAAAGAAGAGAGGCCGATCACCATACAGATCGGGGAGGTCCCCGCCCTGCTCGATGACCTTGATGCTGAGATTACCGCCGATCTCGCCACCCGGACAGAAGGGCACCGGAACGCGGTTACCGCTGCACGGGAGAAACTCCGGGAGCTGGTGCAGGATCTCCGATCAAAGGAGCGCGATGAGGCCTACCATCCGAAACTCGAGAAGATCGCCAGGAACACCCTCCCCCTCTTCGAGAAGTCCATGCTCTCCTCGCTCGGAAAAGATCTCCCCCGTGAGCCTGAGGAGTTCTACACGGCAGCAAGCGAGTGCCTCAAGGGATGCGTCAAAGGGCTCGCCGGGCCCGGGAGGTACATCCGGGGCGTCTTTCCCGAAGAGATGAAGGAGATCCGGGTGGCCGTGGACCGGATCGGCCGTGAGGTGAA
>JAAEES010000079.1 GCA_013415575.1 Methanomicrobiales archaeon
CCTGCTGGAATCGAGATGCCTCTGGAGCTGCCTGATGATATTCTCGGCCATAGTGAACTCTTCGACCTCAAGGTATACCGGTGAGCGGGCAACACTGATGGTCTCCCCGCAGGAGGGGCAGAGTTTCCACTGCTGGAACCGGTCAACATAGGTGAAGGTCCTGCACCCGCCACAGCGGATGATGAGGTACATCCTTACCCGGGTATTGCGCCTCTGTGAGTATATATATTGCGCCCGGCTACCGGGGAGGGCGTCCCGGAATAGAGCCGTTTTATCATGCACCCCGACCTACAGAAGAGAGATATGAGAGAAGAACCGATCACCGTCTTTGGCGTACCAGGACTCCCGCTCATCCAGGAGGGCGATGATCTCTGCGTCCTGATTGCAGAACAGACATCCCTTGCTGACGGGGACATTGTCTGTATCGCCTCATCGGTCTACTCGAAAGCCAAAGGCTATACCCGGTTTCTCGCTGACATCACGCCCGGTGAGCGGGCCACCCGGATAGCAGGAAGGACAAGGGAGGACCCCCGGTTCATCCAGGCCGTTCTCGATGCATCATGCGACATCCTCCTCGAGTATCCCTTCGTTCTCTGTGAGCTCTCCTGCGGCCACGTAGGGGTGCGGGCAGGGGTTGACCAGAGCAATATCGAGGATGAAAAGATCATTCTCCTCCCCCCGGACCCGATGGCTGCTGCAGCCGACCTCCGGGAAGGATTCCGTTCATCAGCAGGGAAGGATGTCAGGGTGATCGTGACCGACACCTGCGGCCGATCATTCCGGAGGGGTCAGACGGGACACGCGATCGGGTGGAGCGGGATGCCGGCCATCCGTGATTTCCGCGGGGATCATGACCTCTTCGGGCATGAGCTGAAGATCACCGAGGAAGCGGTCGTGGATGAGATCGCCGGATTTGCAAATTTCGTGATGGGGGAGAGCAACAACGCGGTCCCGGTGGTGGTCATCCGCAACTGTCCAGCCTGGACCGGGCATGATATCCTCTACTTCACCCCTGAAGAGGATATCATCAGGAAGCGGCTGAAAGACCGGTGAGACCCGGAACCCTGTTTCAGCGGTAAATGAGGCCGGATTTTTATTCCGGAAAAAATCCACGGTCCGGCACAATTAGAAGAGGAAGTCCAGTACGAGGATGATGACGGATATTGCAAGGGCTACCGCAACCACCATGTAGGGGTTGATGTGGATAGCCCGTTTGTCCTCGCTTTCGTAGTAATTGACCAGACCAGCCGATGATATCAGTCTGCCGCCAGATTTCTTTGCCATACCAGATTATTTCTCCTCCTCAACATATATAAAAAACGGTGACAGGGTATGGGTGCAGGAGATCTTGTTATCGAGGGCCGGGCGCTCCTTGGCGAAGAGCTGCTGGTCAGAGACGTCGCAATTGTGGTCGAGAGAGGGATTATCCGCCGCATCGAGGATCTCTCTGACCGTCCGGCACCGTGGATCTGCCCGGCGCTCTTCAATGCCCACACCCATATCGGCGACAGCGTTGCCATGGACCTCCCGTTCACCGCGGACCTCACAAACCTGGTCACCCCGCCGAATGGTCTGAAGCACCGTATTCTCGCAGCAACCCCGGAAAATGAGCTCATCACGGCTATGCGGGCAACCATCGGGGCCATGCAGCAGTACGGGACTGCCGGGTTCGCCGATTTCCGTGAGGGTGGCGTTGCCGGGGTACAGGCTCTTCAACGTGCTGCTGACGGATACCCCTGCCGGCCCCTCATCCTCGGCAGGGACGGCGGAGAACTTGCCGGAGATGGTGCAGGAATCAGCAGCGCCCGTGATATCTCCTCACTTGATGAGGTGGTTTCCCGGGTTAGGAATGCCGGAAAAATGGTTGCCTTCCATGCAGGTGAGAAGGATCCCTTCGATATCGATGCGGCACTCTCGTATGATCCCGATCTCCTTATTCACTGTACGCACGCAACAGGGGAGCACCTGAACCGCTGTGCCGATGAGGAAATCCCGATTGCCGTTTGTGTACGGTCAAACTGGATATTCGGGGTGACCGGAAGCGCGCAGAATCCTCCGGTCAGGGAGATGCTCAACAGGGGGTGTACGTTCCTGATCGGGACCGACAACTGCATGGCGGTGCAGCCCGATCTCTGGAGGGAGATGTCGTTCCTTACGACCGTGTACAAGATCCCGCCCGAACAGGTGCTCAGGGCCGCTGTTGCAGGCTCCCGACTACTCGGGAAGTCATTCTTCATCAGGGAAGGCACTCCTGCAAATTTTCTGGTGATTTCCCCCGAAGATTCAAACCTCTGGCTCTCCCGCGATCCGATCAGGACCCTCACTGGAAGGGCCGGGGCGCACAATATCCTCAAAAAAGTTATTAATTCATGAAAATACATTAATAGAAAAGCTCTTTTGGGGGTACCCATGTTCCAAAACATTCTCGTGGCAATAGACGGATCAAAAATCAGTGACCATACACTGGGAGCGGCGATAGAGGAAGCACGGGTCTGGAAGGGAGCCGTGCATGCAATCTACGTTGTGGAGACCGGACTCTTCTCCTCACTTCCTATGGACAGCACATGGGAAATCATGTACAGCATGCTCGAGCAGGAAGGGACCCGCGCCCTCCAGACCGCACGCGAGATGGCCGAGAAACATGGCGTAAAGATAGAGACTCTCATCAGGCAGGGCCACGCTGGCAATGAAATCGTCAAGGCCGCAGGGGAGGTCGGCGCAGACCTCGTGGTTGTGGGATCCCATGGGAAGAGTGAGGTCGACCGGCTCCTGCTCGGAAGTGTGAGTTCGTTTGTGGTCTCGAACTGTGCAACAACGGTCATGGTGGTGAGACCATCACAGAAATGACCGTTGCAGACTACATGACCACCGAGGTGGTACGTGTCGAGATTCCCGGAAACCGGGACGATGTCCTGAAGATCCTGAAGAGGACCGGCATCAGCGGTGTTCCGGTGCTCAAGGAAGGAAAGCTGGTAGGGATCATTACCCGGAAGGATCTTCTCAGGAAATCCGATGAGACCCAGCTCGGTCTGCTGATGGCCCGCGATCCCGTCACCGTGAGCCCTGACGCTTCGATCCAAGAGGCCGCACGGCTCCTTGTCGACCATAATGTCAGGAGACTCCCGGTCGTTGAAGGGGCCACGCTGGTCGGTCTCATCTCGGTGGCTGATCTTATCCATGCCCTTGCCCAGATGCGGATTAAAGAGGAGATCAAGGACCAGTATATTTCGCAGACCTATGCACTCTGGGAAGAGACCCCCCTTCCGCTTGTCGCCCGGATCATGGAGATATCGGGATTCGAGGCAATCCCCATCCTCGATGCAGAGAGCAGGCTCCAGGGCATCATCTCCGAGCGGGATCTGATCCGGCACTCCTCAATCGAGGATATGGTCGAGATCAGCGATTTCTCCAACGGAACCGATGATGACGAGTGGACCTGGGAGAGCATCCGCGACATGCATACCATCTCCTATGGCATCTCCCGCATCCAGCTGCCCGAGCGGCCGGTGAAGTCGGCGATGATCACCAATGTCATCTCCGTGCCCGTGAATGCCGAGGTGAGCGAGTGCGCCCTGAAGATGAAGCGCGGGCGGGTCGACCAGCTCCCGGTGGTGAACGGTGACAAGAAACTGGTGGCCATGCTCTTTGATCGCGACCTGATCACTGCTCTCTGCCGTCAACCGTTTCAATAAAAACCTTTAAATTTTCTGATGACGTGTATTGTGATGGAGCGCTTTTGAGAAGTTTTTCCAGCGTTTTCTATATTTTGGGGTATACATATGATTGAAGGAGCCCAGGAACCCCTGAAAGGGACAACCACCGTGGGACTGGTATTTGAAGATGGTGTTGTTCTCGCCACGGAAAAGCGGGCAACGATGGGGTATTTGATTGCCAGCAAGAAGGCCAAGAAAGTTTACCAGATCGCCGACCGCATCGGCATGACCACCGCAGGTGGAGTCGGCGATGCCCAGCAGATGGCGAGGCTCATGACTGTTGAGTGCAGTCTCTATAACATCCGGCGCGGGCGGCCGATGACTGTTGCAGCAGCCTCCACCCTGCTCTCCAATATCCTGAACAACAACCGATACTATCCGTTCTACGTCCAGCTTCTGGTCGGCGGTGTCGATGACTCGGGACCGAGCGTCTACTCAGTGGATGCGCTCGGAGGGGCAACCAGGGAAGAAGAGATCGTGGCGACCGGCTCGGGCTCTCCCATGGCCTATGGAGTGCTCGAGGACCGGTTCCGGAAAGGAATGACAAGGGACGAGGCTGTGACGCTTGCAGTACGGGCGGTGCGTGCAGCAATAAAGAGGGACGCAGGATCTGGTGAAGGTATCTACGTTGTCGTAATCACCAGGGATGAATACCGGGAGATCTCTGACGAGGAGATTACCGAAAAATTCGCTGCTGCCACCCCAGCATAACTACTTTTTTTAGGACTGATCTGATGCTTATTGAAGAGCGGCTGAAAGAACTCAAGGACAAGATCAACGAGAAGGTGCCATCCGGCATCACCGTGTCTGAAGTGGAATTTGAAGGGCCCGAGCTGGTCATCTATACCGATGACCCGAAACGGTTCGCCGATGAGGCGGATCTCATCAGGATCCTCGCCCGGGACCTCAGGAAACGGATCGTGGTCCGGCCGAATGTGCTCGAGGACCCTGATCGGGCGGTAACCGAAATCCGGTCCGTCGTGCCCGAGAGTGCAGGGATCACGGATATCTTTTTTGACGCCGATACCGGAGAAGTCCTGATCGAGGCCGAGAAACCCGGAGTGGTCATCGGTAAGAACGGTGCAACCCTGCGCGAGATCACCAAGCATATCGGCTGGACTCCGAAGGTGGTCAGGACCCCCCCGATCGAGAGCTCGACGGTAAAACAGGTCCGGCAGTTCCTGCGCTCGGTCAAAGAGGAGCGGAAACAGTTCCTGCGATCCATCGGGAGGAGGATCCACCGGGACATCACCAGCAAGGACCAGTGGGTCCGTGTGACCATGCTCGGATGCTGCCGCGAAGTGGGCAGAGCAGCGTTCCTGCTCAGCACGCCCGAGAGCAGGGTTCTGATCGATTGCGGCGAAAAACCTGACAACAGCAACAATACCCCCTACCTGTATGTGCCGGAGATCCACCCCCTCTCCCAGCTGGACGCTGTTGTGCTCACCCACGCCCATCTCGACCACTGTGCACTGGTGCCCCTGCTCTTCAAGTACGGGTTTGACGGCCCGGTCTACAGCACTCCTCCCACACGGGACCTGGCTGCTATGCTCCAGCTCGATTACCTCGACGTTGTATCCAAGGAAGACCGCAGGATCCCCTACAGCTCAAACGAGGTGAAGAGCTATATCAAGCACTCCATCACGCTCAATTACGGCAGTGTGACGGATATCGCGCCCGACATCAAGCTCACCTTCCATAATGCCGGCCACATCCTGGGATCGGCAATCGCCCACTTCCATATCGGCGACGGGCTCTACAATATCGCCTTTACCGGTGACTTCAACTACAGCAAGAGCAGGCTGTTCAACCCCGCCACCAACCAGTTCCCCCGTCTTGAAGCCCTGTTCATGGAGAGCACCTACGGGGGCGGCGGGGATTTCCAGCCCCCGCGGGCAGAGGCCGAGGAGAAACTCTACGAGACGGTGAATACCACCATCTCGCGGGGGGGGAAGGTTATCATCCCCGCATTTTCTGTCGGCCGGTCCCAGGAGGTCATGCTCGCTCTCGAAGAGGGTATCAGGAAGGGGAAGATCCCGAAGGTGAAGATCGCACTCGATGGGATGATCCGGGAGGC
>JAAEES010000080.1 GCA_013415575.1 Methanomicrobiales archaeon
GGTCTGCCAGGCCTATGTCGGCAGCGCCATTGAGGCCCTGAACCCTGCATTCACCATCTCGGTCAACCGAGCCCGGTGCAGCGGAGACTCCTTCTGCGAGATGATCATCGCGAGAAAAAAAGGCTGAACAGCTCCCTGAAAACCCGGGAGCAGTTTTCTCGGGAAGAGAACTCAGGTTCCCGGGACTATTTTATCCCCTGCTCCCGTATTTTCTTTTCATGACCCGACGCCCCCCTGTTGACCTGAACGCAATCGCTGATGAGACGATGGAGCGCTACGGGTTCGAACCCCGGTTCCCGAACGCCGTGCTCAGGGAGGTCAGCGCCATCGATGAAGCCGGGGTGCTTGCCCGCCAGGAGCAGGTCAGTGACCTGCGGGAGCTGCTCTGGTCGTCCATCGATAACGAGGATTCGCAGGACCTTGACCAGATCGAGTGCTGCAAACGCGGCCCGGACGGGGAGATCCGGGTGAAGGTTGCTATAGCAGACGTCGACCTCTTCGTACCGAAGGGATCGAAGACCGACCGGCATGCCGCCCACAACGGGACCTCGGTCTACACCGGCGTCGAGACCTACCCCATGCTCCCCGACGCTCTCTCGGCAGGGATCTCCTCCCTTCTCCCCGGCCATGACCGGCGGGCTGTGGTGATCGAGTTCACGGTCATGCCGGATGGGAGCACCCGGTATGGGGAGATCTACCGGGCGCTGGTGAGGAACAAGGCCAAGCTGGTGTACGAGGAGATCGGGGCCTGGCTGGAGGAGGCCGGGCCGATGCCGGACCCGGTGCGGGAGATACCCGGACTCGAAGAGCAGATCCGCCTTCAGGAAGAGGCCACAGTCCGCTTGCGGGATTTCCGGATGGCCCGGGGTGCGCTTGACCTCGAGACCATCGAGGCCCGGGCGGTGGTCGAGGAAGGCCTGGTCCTCGACCTGGCCATCCAGGAAAAGAATATCGCCCGGTCTATCATCGAGGAGTTCATGGTCGCCGCCAACGGGACCATGGCCGACCGCCTCGAGAAGGAGGACACTCCTCTGATCCAGCGGATCGTCCGTGAGCCCAAGTACTGGGACCGGATCGTGGATACGGCAGCGGAACTCGGGTGGACGCTGCCGCCGGAACCCGATTCGAAAGCCCTTGCTGCGTTCCTCAACCGGCGGCGGGACGCCGATCCCGACTCCTTCCCGGACCTCTCCCTGACCATCGTCAAGCTCATGGGCCCCGGCGAGTACGTGGCGCTCGGACCCCACGGGATTCCCCTCGGCCACTTCGCCCTGGCCGTCACCGATTACACCCATTCCACCGCCCCGAACCGACGCTACGTGGATGTCATCAACCAGCGGCTGATCAAGGCAGTACTCGATGGGGAGCCGAGCCCCTACTCCCTGGAAGATCTCTCCCGCCGCTGCACCTGGCTGACCGACCGGGACAAGGCTGCCCAGAAGGTTGAGCGCTTTATGCGGAAGGCAGCCGCCGCCGTCCTGCTCCGGGACCGTACCGGGGAGGTCTTCGATGCCTTCGTCACTGGCGTCACCCCGCACGGGACCTATGTCCGGCTCATATCCCCCCCGGCTGAAGGACGGGTGATGCAGGGTGAGCACGGCCTTGCCGTCGGCCAGAAGATCCGGGTCCGGCTGATCAAAACAGATCCCTACAAGGGGTTTGTCGACTTTGAGCGGGTGGGACGGAAGAGGCGGTGAGGGCAAGGGAAGAAGGCAGCTCCCGGCCGGGACGAATAAAGTTTTTATACGAGTACCGATAATTCACATTCGCATGATCTATCGCACGGTCCAGACGCCTCATGCGACAGGACGGGTAGCGGTAGGCCCCGCTTTTGGTAAGCGGGCGCTCTTTTAAGCGATTATCTTAATTTTTCTGCCAGATCAGGCGGGAATCAGCAGTGTTGGAAGAATATCATCATGGAGGTTCATGCTATGGAAGCGGAAGTCTGGGAACACAGCAGCCAGGTGCCGACGACGGATGAGATTTATCGTCTCATTGCGGTTGCCCGGGAAGGGGTCTCTCCCCGGGACCGGATCGCTGCACTGGTGCTCCTGGGACAAAGCAGGGATCCGCGGGCGGTTACCCCGGTTGCGGAATGCTGCATGGATGAGAATGCGGAAATCAGAAGGCATGCCATCGAGGCACTGCACAAGGTCAGGAGCGTGCGGTCCGTGCCTGTCCTCATGGAGCGGTTGAAGGACCGGAACGAGGATATCGCCATCAGGAAGGAGGCTGCCCGGACCCTGGCAGATATCAAATCGTACCATACGTTCGAACCACTGGTCGATCTCTCGCTCGATACGGAAGAAGACCCGGAAATCCGCATCATGGTCGCCCGGATGCTCGGCCGGAACGGAAAAAAATGAATATTCTCTAATAGCGTAGAGAACCGGCCCCGGGTCACCCGACCTGCCGGACCCTTCCCACGCTCCCGTCTTCGAGCCGGACCTTGATGCCATGGGGGTGGAAGGAGGAAGCGGTCAGGATCTCCTTCACCTTTCCCTCGGTCAGCTTCCCGGTCCCCTGGTCCTTTTTGAGCTCGATCTTCACGAGCGCTCCAGGGTAGATGCCGCTCCGCTGCCGCCCGTCCATCCGGAGGGGTGTGGCTGGTTTCTGGTACTTCGGTACTGATTTCCGCATGGTGTGTATCCTTTTTTAAAAAGACTGAACTGAAGGACCTGGTTCTTTATTTGTTTGACGGTATCCGGTTAAAACCCTCGGGTCCGGGTAAAGGGGAGCGATACAATGGAAAGGAAAGACTCACCGTTACCGTGCCTTCAGGGTAACATGGTAGGTGAGGCGGCGATGAGGTACTTTCTTATCAAAGGTCCGCTTGATGTGGAACGGCGAATGAGCCATTGATTGGGCACGCTCGAGAAATTTTGCGACGGTATATCCATCGGCTTGAATATCACAGGTTGTAATGATATCGTTGACCTGACCGACGAGCACTTTGCCGGTTTTGAGATAGGAACAGAGCGAATCGGCAATCTCCCATTGTTTATGTCGTATTTCACTCTTTTGCATCATCATTACCTAGGGTGTCATAGTAGTCATACCTATGGGTGAACCTGCCTCTCCGGGTAGCGTCGAATACCCTGATCGCAGAGTCCTGCTCACGGGAAAGGGAGCGGGAGGAGGAAGATGAACCGTTTCCCCGGCATCCCCTATACCTTGATAATGCACAAGCGGTTACCATGGTCATAAGGAACAGTATGGCCCTCGCAGACTATATCGGCAAATACTGGACAGGCGCCGAGGTCATGTATGGCGTCATCATCGCCATGACCTTTACCAGCGTCCTCCGGGGTTATCCCGCCGTTTTCGAAATCGTCATCACCAAGGTTGTATTCGCAGCGCTGTTCTGCTGCATCGCCTGGGGGATTGCTGACGGCCTGTTCTATTTCTGGGAGCGGGGATACATCATCCGGCGGGAGAACAAGATCATCCGGTTCTCACAATCGGCTCAGGAGAACGAATCTGCACTCTCCCTCATCGGGGAAGAACTGGATGATACCATCCTCAGGAATATCCCTCCGGAAAACCGCCTTCTGCTCTACCAGAAGCTGGTACAGTTTCTGTCCGGTGTTGAATCCCGCGAAAAAATATCCCCGCATGAAGCGATGACGATTATCCTTGGCACGTTCATACTCTCAGCGGGCGCCGGGTTGATCGTTGTCATCCCGTTCTTCGTAATCCACGATGTTGAACAGGCGCTGCTCCTGTCAAACGCCCTGGGGATCCTCTTGCTGTTCGGTGTCGGATATTTCAGGGCCCTTGACAGAAATGTTCTCCCGAGAGTTCTGTACGGGTTCGTCTCGTCCCTGATAGGAATTTTCATCGCCGGAATCACTGTCGTTCTTGGCGGGTGAATACCACCCCTCATGCATCGAATGACAGACTGCGGGTATGATGTACGGATCCTGGTGAGAACAAGGCGGAAAGGGAAGCGCCGGGGACGGGCCCCTGAACCAGGCCGGGAAGGGACATGATTACCGGTTCCCGCAGCACGGGGAATCCTCTTCGGAATTGCATACACAATTCTGATCACCGCAGGCCAGCTCCTTCGCGTTCCCGCTGCAGCAGGACCCTGCATCTCCCCCGCAGCTGCATTCGGCACGGTCCATGTCTCTCCCCCGGATAGCAGCGGCGATCATCGCCCAGGCACACCCGACCCCGCTCTGCACCTCGATGGCCTGCACCGGGCAGTTCAGGGCGCAGGCCCCGCACTCCATGCACTCCCTCGCCCGGACCAGTTCCGCTGTCTCTATTCCCTCGGCAAAGACCCCGTGGGGGCAGACCTGGGTGCAGCGCCGGCAGTTGATGCACCGATCAGGGTAGTACCGGAGCGTGTTCTCGAGGTAGGAGTCAAACATCAGATCACCCCGGTCAGCCGGAGGACTCCCAAGAGCACGGCAAGCGCGATTCCCGATCCTGCCATGATCACCATGGCCGGTATGTAGCGGAAGATCTCCCTTTTCACCCCGGTCCGGGAGGTGAACGGGGTGCAGCCGGTAAAGTTCAGCGCCAGATAGGCCGTCACCACTGCCATCATGAACACAACGCTGAGTGCCGCCAGGAGATTCGCCATGGATGTGAATGAAAACACAGAGGGGATAGTGACAGCAAAGGGAAGCGCAATCACCCCTCCCAGGATGAACCCTTTCGTGCTGAAGTCATGTGTGGGGATGACGGGGAGCAGCGCGGGGAAGAGTACGGTCCCGGCAAGTACCGCGGTGAATGCTGCGAGGGCGGCAAGGGGACCGGCCAGGAACCAGAACGCCAGTACAGCAACGAAGGTGGCCGGTACTGCATGCACGAACTCGATGGGGGTCAGCACCAGCCGGTCGTTCAGCGGGAACCGGACCCGGCGCATATCGGGGGTCGCTGTCCGGGTTTCCAGGTAGCGGGGGAGGTCACGGGCATGGACCGGACCGTATTCCACCCGGAAGCCGGAGCGCCGCCGGACCTCATGGGCGGCAATCCCCGGCGCACCGAGCTGGGGCAGGATGAGGGTCCGGTGCCGGACCACGGAGGCAAGCCCGGTGATTGCAACCCTCTGCACGAGTTCGTCGGTGCCAAACGTTCCTTTTCCGGCGGCACACCAGACGTTTATGCCCTTCGTGTCCAGGACCAGGAGGTAGCAGTCGATCCCGGTGAGAACGGAGCGGACTGCATCGAAGCTCAGCGTGTAGTTGGCCGAGACCAGTACCGGTGAATCAGGATCCGGGTTCCCGAGCCGGTACAGACCAGGGTCGACCCGGTGGCCCATCCGGTTAACGCCCCAGCGGGCGAGGAAGTGGTCGAGATGATCGGTGAAAGTGAGGGTGCTGGTGGTAGTACCGATCCCCCGGGATTGGCCAAGGATGGGGAGGTTCTTCCGAGGTTCTTCCGTAGGGGAACGGATATCAGCTGATGAACACTGGTCAGGATCGGATTCCGGGCAGGTACAGGAAGTCACGGTACCGTCACACGAAGGAGTTTCCTCATGAGGAACATCCGGACAGCATGAGCAGGAGGAACGATAAGATCGTTCAGGTTCCATCTTTCACTGCCCTTCCTGCACCAGGGGGCCGAGGATCTCCTGGACCATGCCGCTCAGGTTCCCGACCTTCATCAGGGCGAGGCAGCAGACCTCCCCGTTCTTTTCCCAGCTGATCAGGGCCAGCTTGTCACCGCT
>JAAEES010000081.1 GCA_013415575.1 Methanomicrobiales archaeon
CTGATCAACCGTGCCTCGAAGGCTTTCTCCTCATCGGACTTCTCTCTCTTCGCGCACGCTGCATACAGCGGCTCCTCCCAGGGCTTGAGCACGGCTATCAACCGGGCACCGCACCGGGGGCAGACCGGGTGGTCCTGGACTCTCCCGGCGACCGTCCGGCTCTTCCATTTCCTGCAGTTCATGCAGGCAAGGATGATCTCCTGCTTCTCGATACGGCGCCGCAGGGTGGCCAGTACGGCCTGGTCAGCCATGGGCGGCGGCATCTGATCCCGCGATGAGAAGAGTCCGTCTGCACCGAGAATAGAGAGCTGGCCAATCTCCACGTCGATACTTCCTTCCCTGACCTGACCGAGCACCTTCGCCGCGGCAGGAACGTCCATGTAGGCCGAAAAAAGCTCCCGGTACGCCTCCTGCTGGACTACCGTGTTCTCAAAGAGCTCGGTCAGTTTGTAGCTGCTCAACCGCTCGTAATCGGCATCGGGGTCGATCGCCCCGAACTTCTTGGCTATCTGGACCAGCTTCCACTTGAAGAGCGCCGTCCGCTTCATGGCAATCTGGAGGATGCCCTCGACGTGGGCCGGGTCAAGACTGCACAGGATCTCCCGGACATCGGCCGCAGCAACATTTGACGGGAGACGGAAGAGGATCCGGTAAGCATCGATTTCAATTCCCACGGTGGTTCCGAACCGGGCGGAGAGGAGAACTGAAACCGCCCTCCCGAGCGCTTCATTGGCCTTGTGCCCGGCACAGCAGTTACAGACCACCCCTTCCTTCCCGTTCTCGAGCACGATCATCCGGTCATCCGGGACCTTGCTCCGGTTCCGGTCCATTTCGGTAAGGAACCGGGAGGCGAAATTGTGTGAAAGATCCCCTGCCCCGTATTCCGGGAACGAGCGTGTTCTTCGTAGTTCCCCGACCTCCCGTGCAACAGCGTAGGGCACCGGGATCTGCTCGCCTTCCCAGGAGGGAAGCTCTCCCTTCACCCGGCGTGCCGGTTCGACGATGATCCTCCCCTCCTCCATATCGAGGACCCGCCAGAGCTGCCCCTTGGTGATGAACACTGCGCCGGTGTAGATCGATCCCACCACGAACGATTCATCGAGGGTGGCAACGGTCCTCCGGGAAACCATGTCGAAAACCTGTACCTTCCGCTCATCATGGATCATAGAGAGGTTGGCGGCGAGGTAGCGACGGGCTCTGATGGTCGTGATGACCTCGTCCCCATCCAGCCGGATCAGACGGTGCTCGGCCATCTGGATGCAGACCTTGTCGAGGAGATCGCCAGATTTCGAAAAGGTGGAGCACCTGCTGATAATACTCCGTATCCGGCCCCGGGAAATCCTCCCGTACTCCACGGCCATACCGGCAACCTGGTTGGCAAGGACATCGGCAGGGTTGACCGGCGGGTGGACATTCTCCACCTCACCTGCTTTCGCCCGCCGGGCAATGACCAGCGATTCGAGGAGATCGTCAAACCCCGTGGCGAGGATAGTCCCCCGGGAGGTCTCGTACAGGCTGTGACCAGCCCTGCCGATTCGCTGTACCAGCCGTGAGACCTCGCGGGGGGAGCCGAACTGGATCACGTGCTCGATGTGCCCGATATCGATGCCGAGCTCCATGGACGAAGTGCAGATAAGCCCCCGGAGCTCACCCGACTTGAACCGCTCTTCGGCATCGATCCGTACATCCCGGGAGAGTGATCCATGGTGCACCTCCACATCCCCCCGGGAGAAGAGCTGGTGGCCCAGCGCTTCGGCCGTCACCCGGGTATTGACGAAGATCAGGGTCGAGGCATGCCGATCGATCGCCTCTTCAATCCACCGTGCCTGCTTCTCGAAGCTGTCTCCGGCAAACTCTACGGCGATCTCGAGATGCTTGGTCACGTCCACCTGGACCACGGAAAACTCCCTCTCCCCGCAGAGGAACCTTCCTACCTCGTCAGGGTTGCCAACCGTTGCCGACAGGCCGATACGCTGGAACTCTCCACAGTATTCAGTGAGCCGCTCCAGGGCCACGGTGAGCTGGGATCCACGCTTGCCCCCGGCGAGCTCGTGGATCTCGTCGATGATCACATACCGGACGTTTCGGAGGTGTTTCCGGAGCACCTTGCCCATGAAGAGGGCCTGGAGTGTCTCCGGCGTGGTGATGAGAAGCTCGGGGGGGGAGAGCGCCTGTTTCCGCCGTTCGGTGGGGGTGGTGTCTCCGTGCCTGACCCCTACGGTGATGCCGAGCTCTTTGCACCACCAGGAGAGCCGCTGGAGCATATCCCTGTTCAGGGACCGGAGCGGGGTGACATAGAGTGCAGAGAAACCCGCAGACTGCTCCTTCAGCAGGGCGTCGAGGACCGGGATCATCGCGCTCTCGGTCTTGCCGGTCCCGGTCGGGGCGATCAGGATCAGGTGCTTTCCCGCCTGGACCTGAGGGAGGGCGAGGCTCTGGATCTCGGAGAGTTCCTCAAAACCCCGTCTCCGGATACACTCCTGGATCTTTTTGTCAAGATTCCTGATCTGCTCCATACTCCTCCAAAGATGAGACCAGGCCGATGAAGGTACCATCGGGAAGGAAGACTTCTGCTGCCTCCCACCTGACACAGCGGGAGAGCGGGGAGAACGGGTCACGGACCGTGCGCATCAGGTCATACCCCGACAGCTCGTTGAATGCCGGCATGAACAGCACCCGGGTGGGCTCACGATCACCGGGCGGAAATCCCAGGCACTGCTCGTCCACAGGGGAGAAGAGGTAGGCTGGGGAGCGCATGGCACATCCCACTTCGTCCCTGATACTGACCAGCGGGTGGTGGTGCCCTGCGATAATCAGGTGGCCGGCAAGCGACGGGTCCGGGTACATGTGCCCGTGGACGTACCCCGTCCCGTCCACGATCGCCCCTTGTTTGGGGAGGATCTCCTCATATTCAAAGAATCGTTCGATGCCGGTGTCATGGTTGCCGGGAACGATCTTCAGCGGCACCAGCGACCGGAGGTGCTCGATGATTTCAGGGATCTCCCGGTACTCCTGGCGGGATGTGAATGGCACGCCGTGCTTCACGTCCCCGAGGATGAGGAGGAGATCCGGAGTGGCATCCCTGATGCACGCCTCGAGTCGTTCCAGCCGGTCCCGGCTCCTGCTCCGGAAGTATAGCCCGTGGCAGGCAAGATCAGCCTCAATTCCCAGATGGAGGTCGGCAACCGCCAGTATACGCCGGCTACGACTGACCAGCAGCGCCGGCCCTCCTCCAAAAAACTCAAGGTTCATAGCGGCTTGAAAACCTCTCGTGCCGGCTGGTAGCACTCGTCTTCTTCCAGGAGAATCCGGAGGGCATCCCTGAGCTCCCGGCCGCCGATTCCGGACTTTCCGGCGATGATTGCGAGATCCTCAAATGAAATCCCCTTCTTCCCTGCAGACTCCCTGATGATGGTGAGAACCGCTGCCGTGATCTCTTCCTGCGGACGAGCCGCTCCGGCTGACGACACCACAGCATCAAGCGCATGGCAGACCATCCCGGCAAGATCCCTGATATCTGCAGGGGTCATGGCGTACTGTCTGAGGGCGCTAACAGCAGGGACCGGACCAGTACCCGAACGGAGAGTCTCGGCGAGAATTGTCAACCGCTCACCGGTGATCTCGGCGGTTCGGAGGATCCAGCGGTCCCGTACCGTCCGGTCTGATTCCTGGATCTGGACGAGCGAGACGCCCGGTCTCTCATTACCAGAGAAGAAGACCGCCTCGCCCACCACGGTCACAAACGACGGAATGGTGAGATCGCGGAGCACCGCTTGCTGCTCCCGGTCAGGACGCTCCGCCCGAATCTCGAAAACCCCCGTGGGATCAGCCACCCTCCCGTACCAGAGATCAGGGCCCCGCGGGTCTGCCTCGGTCAGGGCACCGGCTAGGAAGATCTGTCGGCAGCATGCGCCGGTGGGCGTGAGTACCCGTTCCTGGCAAAGGGGTAATCGTGCCCGTGCATATTCCCCTGCAAATACTCGTTTCGTTCCTTCCAAAAACGATCAGCTCCGGAGGAGGTGGCAGCCCTGATCACGGGTGGCTCCTCTCTCCTGTTCGGATACTACGTTGGCAGTGAGAGAAAATATCCATTATGTTCAGGGACATACCCTATGGTGGTACGCGAGACAAGAGAGCATGCCGACCAACCTATGTCTGGTTAAAACGCTTCATGCGTGAAAAGAGGGAAAAAACAGGCTTATCATAAGATAAATTTAAATACTATGACTCCACCATCTGGAATAAAGGGCTCTTTATGAATACCAAACGCATCTTGCTGTTATTATTACTCTTGGTGCCCTTAGCAGGGGTCCTCTGCCTGAGTGCTACAGGGGACGTGCCTGAAACAGGAGCACCAGCCCTCCCCTATACTGCTCCTTCGTATGGAGAGGAGTACGGGAACATACCGCTTGAACCAGTTGAACAGGACGGATCACTTGCATCACTTCCCCTTGTTTTCATTCAGAATGCAGGCCAGTTCCGTAACGACATACTCTTCATGGTCATCTCCGATGCCGGTCCGGTCTCTTTCGAAAGAGATGGATCCGCACTCCGGGTCGTCTCACCGGAGGACGGAAAAACCGCATTCCTCGGCTACCGGTTTGAAGGGGTCTCAGACGGAGTTGCGGTTGAAGGGGTGGACCAGCTTGCATGTGAGGCCAACTTCCTGACCGGCAGTGATCAGTCACAATGGATAACCGGCGTGGATACCTTCCGTGCGCTCAGGTATGTCAACCTCTACCCCGGTATCGATCTCCTGTATGAGGGGGTCAGCGATGGTCTCAAGAGCACCTATACCGTCCGGCCTGGTTCAGATCCCGGCGCCATTACTATCGAATACTATGGCCAGGACGACCTCTCTGTTGCACCTGAGGGAACTCTGCTCCTCACCACCGCTGCAGGAACGATCACCCACAGTGCTCCCTACTGTTACCAGGTAATCGACGGTACGGTTGTCGAGGTCAGCTCTGGCTATACCCTGACCGGCCAGGGACGTGTCGGTTTCGCGGTCGGGGACTATGACCGGGATTACGATCTGATCATCGACCCGGTCCTGAAGTATGGTCTCTATCTCAAGGGTATCGGGATGGCCGATGCCCATGGTGTGGCCGTGGATACCAGGAGAAATGCATACGTAACCGGCAAGTCATTCCCCACTCCCTATGATGCACCCCCCGGCAGCAGCGGGACGAATGCCGGCGGGACCGATGTCATTGTCATCAAAATAAATCCCGATGGTACTGTTCCCCTCTACATCACGTACCTGGGAGGAAACGGTGATGAGTCCGGGAACGGCATCAGGGTGGATAATGACGGGGGAGCCTATGTGGTCGGGACGACCAACTCCACTGATTTCCCGGTGGCAAATCCGCTCCAGGCAACTCTCGCAGGGCAGAATGATGCGTTTATTACCCGACTGGCCCCGAATGGCACCTCCCTGGTGTATTCGACCTACATGGGAGGAATAAACAATGATTACGGGTATGCTATTGCACGTGACGGTGTGAATAATGTATATATCACCGGATCTACCGAATCGCCTTCCTTTATCGTACCGAGCACGTATCAGAGAACCACCCGTGGTGGCCTGACTGATGCATACCTGATAAAAATCAGCCCCAAT
>JAAEES010000004.1 GCA_013415575.1 Methanomicrobiales archaeon
AACTATCTGGCAAAACGGTCGTTTTGTAGCTATTATGGTACAGTACAGGATCTTAAAAAGGTACGCGAATCATTGCGCATGGAGAAAGTCGATAACCGAGGGCTTGAGGGTCTGGAGATCGAGAACCACGGCCCTGGCGGGTGTAGGGTGGATGTTCATCTGTTTCTGGAAAGCGGTCTGCGCCTGCCATGCGCCAGCATTGATACAGAGGGTTCCCCGGTATTCGGTGAGGCCCATGATATGGATATGTCCGGTATGGAGTACTTCAGGGACGGGATCGATGATCAACTGGTCTTCGCGGAGGGCTGCGATCGGAGTCCGCCGCCCATAGGTAGGTGCGAGGTGACGGCGCTGGAGCATCCCCTCCATCATAGGGGCGGCATTCTCGTAGCTCGCTCCGGGAATCAGGCTGATCATGTCATCGATTGAGCGGCCGTGGTACATATGGACCATGATTCCCTGGAGGCTGATTAATGCCGGGTTCTCCACGAGCATACAGTTTTCCGGAAAGCCGGAGGAAAACTCACGGGGAATGGCCGGTTGGGGTTCTGCCGCCCGGACGACATCATGGTTTCCCGGCCCGAGAATAATAGTGGTCCGTGACGGGAGATCCCGCATCATGGCCCCGAATACGTCATACTGCTCGTAAATGTTTGTGATGGTGAGTTCCTGCTCCTGTCCCGGATATACCCCGATGCCATCCACAAGGTCGCCGGCAATCAGCAGGTAGGACACCGGAGTATCATCAAGCCAGTCAGCGAACCGGTTCCACTCTGCTTCGAGGAACGTGTTGCTCCCGACATGGACATCAGAGATGAGAACAGCGGTACCCGGCTCTCCGCTTCGGTATGGGGCATGGTTGATGGGGATATCCGGGCGGAGAACCGATTCGGCAAAGAAGAGACGGCCGTCACCGGAGAGCTGCCCCTTTACCCCCACTACCTCATCAGGAATGAGGTTCTCACCCTCAGAGAAGACAGGACGATCCTTGTGAAACAGAACCGGTAGGGATCCGGTAAGGTCCTCGAGTACAGATATGCGATGACCATTGGTGGTGGTCCTGACCTCCTGCACCAGCCCCATGATGGCACAGGTCTCCTGCCGGTACCGGGAATTCCGCTGGAGCCCTTCAATCGGGATCGGTGTACACCGCGTGCGGATAATCGTGCCCAGTCGGTTGTAACGGTCCCTGAAATAGTGGAGGTAGTCCTGGATACACCCCGCGTTCCCGGATGAGCCAGCGCTTCCCTTTACCACTTCCAACCGGGGATCAGCGGTAAACCGGTTCCCGTCCCGGTCCTGGACGATTCCCGGGATATGTTTCACTGATACCACGATGGTATCGTCCGGGAGGTTCTCAATGATCTGGTCAATAAGCGCCGGATCATCTTTCTCCGCCAGGTACCGAACGACGTCAGGATGGACCTGCATCTTGGTGTCAAGGAACCGCTGGACGATAATCCGGGCATCGAGCATGGATGTAGTAGTATTGCGCCCCTCCGCACTTTGGTTTTTGGATCAATACCCTCCGAGTCTGTTCCGGTGCTGATTCCTATCTCTTATTAAGCGCCAGATGAAAGAAGTACAGAAGTATGGCTGATAAGAAAAAGGGGGGAGAAGACAAGGGCCTCATTGAGCGGTTCCGCACGAGTGAGAATCCGGGAATAGCCTTCGCTCGTGAGTTGCTCTGGGTTGCGGCAGTTGTCGCTGGTATCGCGCTTGCGCTCTTTCTTATCTCCGGCACCTGGCCTGCGGTAGTCACTATCGAGTCAGAGAGCATGGTCCCGCATATGAACGTGGGCGACCTGGTCTTTGTGGTGAGCGCCGACCGGTTCGGTGAGCTGCAGACATGGGAAAGCGGCAGAACGACCGGGTATACGAAATACGACGATTACGGAGACGTTCTCATTTACGCACCAAATGGAGCAGGAGGCTCATTGATTCCGGGGCTGGGAGGTGGGGTGCATCCAATCATCCACCGGGCCCTGGCAGAGACACCTGATGAATCGTATATCCCTGTCTACTACTATTTCTTCCGGGGTATGAGCAGCCCGAAAGAGTACCTCCCGGCACGTATCGTGAATAATGCCTGGGTTCTTGACGATGGAACCGTGGTGGCGAGAATCGAGAACGATATAATCGTACCCGATGCCCGGAACAGCACCCCGGATCAGGGATATATCCTGACCTCTGAACTGATGGGAGAGCAGGGAGGCTATATTACCAAGGGAGACAACAATGTCCGGAGTGACCAGGGCTCGCTCCTCTCCCGGACCGACCTTGGCATCATTCAGCCTGTTCGCGATGAATGGGTGGTGGGAAAAGCACTCTTTGCCGTCCCGCTCCTTGGATATATTCCCCTCAATATCATCCCGGTGGCCATCATCCTTATCGTGCTGATGCTGGTATGGGAGCTGTACCAGAAACAGAAGAGTAGCAGCGGCAGGAAGACGGCCGGCAAAAAGCGTCCCGGAAAGAAATAAGGCCGGGTAAGGATGACGACGATACAGCTGCTGCGTGATGTGGAGGGAGGTTACCGGCTGTCTGAGAAGGAGGCGGTCGGACTCCTGCATGCCCGGGACCGCTCCCTGTTCGAGATCCTCGCCGCTGCAGACAGAGTACGGGAAGAGCGGGCCGGCATGGTGGTCAGCTATGTCCGGAACCAGAATATCCATATCACCAATATCTGCAAGAATCTCTGCGGGTTCTGCGGATTCGGACGGAGGGCCGGCGACGAAGGGGCGTACTGTGATGATCGTGCGACCGTACTGCAGAAAACACGGCTGGCTCTCGAGCGCAGGGTGACAGAGATCTGCCTCCTCTCCGGTGTCCATCCTGATTTCACCGCAGAGACCTACATCGAGCTCATCGCTTCGGTGAGAGAGGCCGCTCCGGGCGTTCATATTCACGCCTTCAGTCCTGACGAAGTGATGCACGCGGCGTCCCAGAGCGAAATGTCAACCGGTGAGGTTCTTACCCTGATGAAGCGGGCAGGACTCTCGTCCCTTCAGGGAACTGCAGCAGAGATCCTTGTTGATGAAGTAAGGCAGATTATCTGTCCGCGCAAGATCGATACCGCCACCTGGATCAGGATCATCAGAGAGGCCCACCTGATGGGCATTCCCACCACCGCCACCATCATGTACGGGACCTGTGAACGACCGGAAGACCGGATCCGCCACCTGGCGATACTGCGGGAGATCCAGGACGATACTCGGGGCTTCACAGAACTGGTGCCGCTCTCCTACGTATACCAGAGCACTCCCCTCTTTCGGAGCGGCCAGGCAGGTCCTGGGGCGACCGGGAGAGAGGATCTCCTGCTGATCGCCATTTCCCGGCTGTTTCTTGACAATTTTAAAAACATTCAGGTCTCATGGGGAAAACTCGGGGTGAAGCTGTCGCAGATTGCGTTGCTATCGGGGGGAAATGATCTTGCCGGAACCATGTTCTCCGATGATGTATCAGGTGATGCGGGTGCGTCCGGTGCGGATTTCCTCGATCCGGTCCTGATGGAGCGCATCACCGGGGATATCGGGCGGCCACTCCGGCAGCGGCTGACGGATTATACCTTACTATAACCATCATTCCGGGCAGAAATAGAAAATACCACGATCTTCCCGTTTTTCTTCGATAATCGATCCCGATTGAATCTCACGCAGAATCTTCAGGATCTCGCGCCGGGAGAGACCGGTTGATACCGAGATGTCGTCGAGAGTGCAGGGTCTGCGCCTGATCATTTCATGCACCACGGCCACGGCATCTGACCATTCCCCTGGCATGGTTGCGCCGGCAGAGAGTTCATACTGCACCGGCTCGACTGCCTCTACCCCGGTGAGACCGAGAAAGCTGCGTATTTCCTCCAGTTCTCCAGGTGATGCGGGCCGGACCCAGTCCTCACTCCCGGGACGGTCAAGGGTATTGAGCTGAACCCTGTCCGGATGAATCCGTTCTATTGCTGCACGCAGGCCGTCCAGTTCTTCCGGACTGGTATTGATTCCGGGAATGATGAATACCTCAAGCCATATCTCCCCGGTATAGTCCTTCCGGAGGCATTCCAGCCCTTCGACAATCTGCATGGCAGAGATAACGGGAACCGGCCGGTGAATCTTACGGAAGGTATCGTCAAACACAGAAGAGAGGGTGGGGAGGATGACATCGGCTGGCAGGAGCTCTTCACGGACATCGGATCGCCAGAGCAGGCTCCCGTTGGTCAGCACGGAGATACGGTAGTCTGGATAGGAGTCTTTAAGGAAACGGATGACCTCTCCGATGGACAATGAGAGGGTTGGCTCTCCTGAACCAGAGAATGTTATGAAATCAAGTTCCGGTGAATGTGAAAGGTAGGCCCGGATTTCAGCAAGCACCTCATCGATTGGAAAAAACTCCCGTCTTTCCACCGTCTTAACTGTTGTACGCCCGCATTCGCAGTAGACACAGTTGTAACTGCAGGTCTTGAACGGAACAAGATCGATGCCGAGCGAACGGCCGAGTCGCCGGGAGTGGACAGGGCCGAAGAGATGGGAGTACTGCATGATAGTCAGGATGGTCCGGAACCGGATTAAAGTCTTGGATAGCGCCTAAGAGAGCAAGTCGAGTGCCTCTTTTCCGCTCATGCCGGTCAGCACCCCGTGTCGTTCGGCAGATGGATTTGCCTCGCGGATAATCCCCGAGAGAAGGTCCTCAAGAGTCTTTATTGAAGAGCCTGCTCCCGCTTGCACCCGCGCCGCAGGATACCCGAATTTTTCAAGAGCCTGAACATCAAAAGCACCGCATCCCACCATACCTTTGGAAGCAATGATCCAGACGAGGCTGACCGGACCGAGCGGGACGATATAGCCTGAACCCTCGCTATTGCGGAGGGGAACCGTTCTCTCCAGCATGGTTCTCAGTTCCGGATACGGTTCCGGCGGCATTAAATAGCACGGTCGGTTGCTTTATGAGGATACGGCCCTACCCTTCCAGTATCATACTATGTTACAGGGTAGCACGATCACTCCCCGGGATCGTGAGGGACGGGAACTTGGAGATATCCTCGATAGGGCTGTATCCGGGAATCGCCTGAGCGAGGAAGATGCGCTCCGGCTCTTCAGGGTCAGCGACAGGAGTGTCTGGGATATCGTTCATGCTGCAGATGAACGTCGTGAGGCAGTGGTTGGAAGCCAGATAACCTATGTCAGGAATCAGAACATAAATGTGACAAATTACTGTATCAATACCTGCGGGTTCTGCGGTTTCTCACGAAAACCAGGGGAGGAGGGGGGTTATTTTCATAATCTGGAGGTTATCCGGGAGAAGGCCGCACTGGCAAAAAGCCGAAAGGTAACCGAGATCTGCACGGTGAGCGGGCTCCACCCCGATTTCGATGCGGATTCCTACGTGGAGATTATCACCGCCATAAGGGAAGGTGCGCCGGGAGTCCACATTCACGCCAGCAATCCCATGGAAGTGGCATATGCCGCCCGGAAAAGCGGTATCACATCGCTCGAAGTGCTCCGGATGATGAAGGACGCCGGTCTGGGGTCCCTGTGCGGAACGGCAGCAGAGATATTAGTCGACGAGGTCCGGCGGGTCATATGCCCGGGAAAAGTCTCCACTGACGAATGGATCAGGATTATCAAAGAGGCGCACCATCTCGGGATCAGGAGCACGGCGACAATCATGTACGGCCACTGCGAAACGGTACAGGACCGGGCCCGCCACCTCTCTCTCCTCCGCGAAATCCAGGACGATACGGGAGGATTCACCGAATTCGTTCCCCTCTCATTCATCCACATGAACACCCCCCTGTTCAGGAAGGGGATTGCCCGTGCTGGCGCGACCGGAAGGGAGGATCTGCTGATGACTGCCGTTTCCCGCCTTTTCCTCGATACCATTGATCATATCCAGGTCTCGTGGGTGAAGACGGGTGTAAAAATGGCCCAGCTCGGGCTGCTCGGCGGTGCCGATGACCTGGGTGGCACGATGTTCGAGGAGAGCATCTCCAAAGGAGCGGGGGCCCGGGACACCGATTACCTCGATCCTGCCGAAATGGAGCGGATCGCTGCAGATATCGGGAGAACGCTCCGGCAGAGAGATACGCTCTACCGGCTCATATGATTCCCTGCCCGGGAATAATACCTCAACCGACGGGGGGGTGTCCAATGCGGGGAGAGGAGAAGGAGATTACCGGCCGGAAGGAGATAATGAGGTTTCCTGCCAGGGATCACTCAGTTTTGCAGCGGCGGTGAACCCGGGGTCGTCCCGGACTGGTAGGGGTACGAGCCGGGGAGAATGAACAATCACTCCGCCGCAGGGAAAGGAAGGTGGAGGGCCCCCGGGTCGGGAGTATGATCGACCGGAGTATCCAGGGTAGTTCCATGTGCCCGGACCTGCGATGAGGAAATGAATTCCGAAGCGTGTTTGGGTTTGAAGAAGCACGGTTCATTCATGATTAGGCCATCACCAAATACAGGCTGAACCGCATCCGTGCATACCTGTCGGTGGATACTGATGACATCCCGCCGTTCTCATAGAGCGGGGTTGTGAAAATCCGTGGAAATATTGAGGAATATACCAGAAAAAAAATCCGGATGGGGAGCAATCAGTCCTGCGGCTTGAGCAGATTGACGATTTTATCACCGACATCCTGCGCTTTCTTCAGGGCCCGGGTATCCTTGACGATATCCCCCTCCAGGTACCCCTTGCCCCGGACCCAGCCCAGGTAGGAGAACTCGTGGCTGTTGAGGAACCCTTCGAGCGTCTCGATAGTCCGCGCACCGCCCTTGTTGGCGCAGACCGCAACGGCGACGGCTTTCCTTCCGGCCAGCTTCCTCTGGTGGTAGAGCGAGTAACTCCGGTCGATGAAGTTCTTGACATGCCCGCAGACATCATAGTAGTAGGTTGGGGAGCCGATCACCAGCACTTCGGCTTCCATCACCTTTTCCATGATGTTCCCCCAGTCATCATTCTGGATTACGCACCAGTCCTTCTCCCTGCACTTCTCGCACCCCAGACAGGGACTGATTTTCTTTCCGGCAAGGGAGATGAATTCAGTCTCGATCCCTGCTTTTTCGCACCGCTCAAGGACGGCCTTGACCAGAATTGAGGTGTTCCCATCCTTGCGGTTGCTCCCCGAGATACCTAGCACCGTCATAAACGTATACTCACCTTAGAACTTATTGATAGTTTTGATAGATGCAGAGAGGCCCAGGGATGAAAATGTTGAAATTACGGCTTTTTCCGGATTCGACGTGAAATAGAAGAGATGAGAGAAGCACCGGCAGTCACTGCACCCGAAACCCGGCACCGGAACTCCTCCAATACGACGGGCAATGGTGCATTCGCTCTCCCGATCCGCGGTTACGGCACAGGCCACCGCCACGAGCGAGAACGCGGGATGATCGAGGAGGTAATCGATATGCCATCGGGGAGCACCGATTCCCTCACATGCAACACGGATATGTCTCTTCACCCGGGAAAGCCCGCCAACACCCTGGGCCGATCCGACATACACGGTCCAGCCTTCGGGAAAGCTGATGGCGCCAATAGCACCAACCTTCACTCCGCAACGCCGGTTGCGGAGGATCAGGCAGTAGGTTCCTCTATCCATACCCCGCCCGCAGGAGCTGCAAAGCAGCTTCGATATGCCGCCTGCCGCCGTGCCGAACCGGGGCCCCGTGCCCGGGATAGAGACCTTCGACATCAAGCGATGCGAGACGCTCGATTGATCGGGCCAGAGCGGTCCGGTCGCCTCCGGGGAAATCGTACCGTCCGAACCCTCCATCCGTGAATACGGTATCTCCTGATATCAGCGCACGCTCCTCCTCAAAGTAGAGGGAGATGCTTCCGGGCGTATGCCCGGGTGTATGGAGAACCGTGAGCGGTCCGAGCTGTTCGCCATCTGAGAGCAGGCGGTCAGGAGGGATCCCGGGCGACCGCGAGCCGAATTGCAGGGAGAGGCTCATTCCATCTTCGGTGAGTCCGGGAGCGTCGAGCGGGTGGATGGCGACACAAGCCGAACAGAGGTGCGCGATTTCCCTGGTGTATGCTGTGTGGTCGAAGTGGCAGTGGGTGAGAATGATTGTATCAATATCCTCACGGTGTGGTTCGATGACCGAAGGAAGCACACCCGCATCGATAAGCACCGAACCAACGAGGTATGCATTTCCGAAGTAACCCTGGCCCGGGATCCAGATGACTGGCATGTTTACTAATAAGGAACACCAACCACATCTCTCTTATGCGTACCCTGATCCAGGAATGTGTAGCCGGCCTCCCCCCCCTGGTAGAGGCGGCTGCGCGCCAGGAAGGGGCAAATCCCCGGGATTTTGCCCGTGCAGTGGCTCGTGGGCACGTGGTGATCCCGGCCAATCCTGTTCGGCACCATGTAATCTGCGCTATTGGCGAGGGCTGCAGCGTGAAGGTCAATGTCAATGTCGGTACATCGGGTGAGCGGTGTGATCCCCGGCTTGAGAAAGACAAAGCTGCAGCTGCAATCGCCAATGGTGCTGACACCCTGATGGACCTCTCAACCGGAGGTGATCTCCCTGCCATCAGGAGAGAGCTCCTCTCACTCGGACTCTGCCTGGGAACGGTCCCGGTGTACGAAGCGGTCCGCCGGGCAGGAAGTGCGGCCGATGTCGATGCCGATCTCCTCTTCTCAGTTATCCGGGAACACTGCCGGGACGGCGTGGACTTCCTGACCCTGCACTGTGGAGTGAACCGTGAGGCGCTCGCAGCCCTCCACGCTGACCCCCGCGTCCTTCCGGTCGTCTCACGTGGTGGTGCCTTCCATGTAGCGATGATGGTTGCAACCGGGGAAGAGAACCCGCTTGCTGCAGAGTTTGACTACCTCCTTGAGATCCTGGCAGAGCACGAGGTTGTGGCCAGTCTCGGGGACGGCATGCGGCCGGGATGCCTCCAGGACGCTGACCGGCACGCCAAGACTGTCGAGTACCTGAACCTGGGGAGATTTGCCAACCGGGCGCTTGCGGCCGGAGTCCAGAGAATGATCGAGGGACCGGGGCATATCCCCTTCAACCAGATCGGCTACAATGTCCGGATCATGAAAGAGCTCTCCAACGATGCCCCGCTCTACCTCCTCGGCCCGCTGGTCACCGATATTGCACCAGGATATGATCATGTCGCGGCGGCAATCGGGGGTGCCATGGCCTGCCTGCACGGCGCCGACTTCCTCTGCATGGTCTCCCCGAGTGAGCACCTGGCTCTTCCCCTGGTCGAAGATATCGTGGAGGGAACCCGCCTGGCAAAGATCGCTGCCCACATCGGAGATACGGTGCGGAAGAAGGACGGGTACAAGATGCCCCGCGAACGGCAGATGGCCGAGGCGCGAAGGAGACTTGACTGGGCAGAACAGTTCCGTCTCGCACTCTTCCCGGACGTGGCACGGGCCATTCATGCCCGTGACGGAGAACTTGACACCTGCTCGATGTGCGGGGACCTCTGTGCGGTCAGGATGATGCAGGAGCTTTTCGACGAGGAGAAAGGGAAGGAAAAGAAGTGATGCTCACGGGAGCTGCTTTCCACCCTCCCGCTAGGACCCCTTCTATTTTCCTGCATGATCGGTTCTGTTCTGCGCTGTAGCACTCACGTTCGAAGAAACGACCCTGAAACCATGGTGGCTGGGGAGAGACGGGCACGGGCTGAACGTCCGGCAGTAACGAAATGTCCCTGTTTGGAGAGGGCCCCGGAGTATTGAAACAGATTACCGGAAAAGCGGCTCGTACCGCTATCCTGCACCCAGAATCCTGATCGCCAGCAGTGCCGCGTTCTCCCCGTTGTCGACGCCGACACAGGCTACCGGAACACCTTTGGGCATCTGGACAATCGAGAGCAGGGCGTCAAACCCCAGCAGCTTCCCGCTTACCGGGACACCGATGACCGGACGGGTGGTCTTTGAGGCAACGACACCCGGCAGGGCCGCCGAGAGCCCGGCGATGGCAATAAAAACCCTGCAGTCACTGGTTCTGATGAACTCATCCAGGATGTCCGGCTCCCGGTGGGCAGAAATAACCCGGGTGTCGTAACTGACTCCGTGCTCATTCAGGACTGCCGCGGCTTTTTCCACAACTGCGGCATCAGAGGCCGATCCGGCAAGAATGGATACTTGGACCATGGGTGTGCCATCCACACTTATATTCCGTGGTTATAAAAATACTATGGGGCTGATAGTATGGAAAAAGAACCGCTCTTGATGCTTCCCGGGCCGGTTCCGATGCCGGAACGGGTTCGTATGGCAATGGTCAGACAGGCCATCAATCACCGGGGCGCTGAGTTCGGCAGCGTATATACCGACTGTGTACGGGTGCTGAAAGAGACATTCGGCACGAAGAATGAGCTCTTCGTGATCAGTGGATCGGGAACAGCATCCATGGAGGCAGCGGTGGCCAACTTCGGACGGGGCCGGGATATCGCCTGCCTCGTGAATGGCAAGTTCGGCGAACGCATGTATAAGATTGCCCAGCGTTACGGGACGGCTCATGAACTCTCATCGGAATGGGGGACCCCTCTCAATCTCGTGGCTCTGGAAGAGCGGCTTGCCGAGGGAGCTGATATGGTGACCCTCGTGCACAATGAGACTTCTGCCGGGATCAGGAACCCTGCCGAAAAGGTAGGAAGACTTGCCCGGAAATATGATGCTCTCTTCGTGATGGACGGTATCACTTCTATCGGAGGGGATGAGGTCAGGGCAGATGCATGGGGTGCGGATGTTGTGGTTGTCGGCTCCCAGAAGTGCCTTGCCGCACCGGCAGGACTTTCAGCCGTTTCGGTGAGTGACCGGGCATGGGAGCGGCTCTCCTCTGAGCGTCCCTACTACCTTGACCTTGCCGCATACCGGAAGAGTGCCAAGGCAAAAATAATGGAAACCCCCTATACCCCGGCAGTCCCCCTCTTCCTCGCCCTCAGGGAGGCATGCCTGATCATTGAGGAAGAAGGCCTCGGGCCGCGTATTGCCCGCCACCGGAGGAACGCAGAATCGGTGCGGGCTGCGGTCAAGGCTTGGGGGCTCGATCTCCTTCCGGAAATTGATGGCGATCATGCGTATTCGAACACCGTGACTGCGGTAAAACTCCCTGGGAATGTGAATGACAGCGAGTTCCGCGGGACCGTGAAAAAACTGGGCATCGAGATTGCCGGTGGTCAGGATCATCTGAAAGGCCGAATATTCCGGATCGGAACCATGGGTGCGACCGGAGCCCCTGAGATCCTCGCCACCCTTGCCGCCGTGCAGCACGCACTCCGGATTCATGGGCACATCCCGGCAGGAGACGGTGTTTCGGCTGCCTGCGGGGTGCTGGGATGAAGATTGGAATCGCAGACACCACGTTTTCCCGGGTCAATATGGGGGCTGTCGCCGCAGATGAGCTCCGGAAGCAGGCGAGCGTGGCCATCGAACGGGTCACTGTTCCAGGAATAAAAGACCTCCCGGTCGCCTGTAAAAAACTCATCGGGGAGCGGAAATGCGGCATCGTGATGGCACTCGGAATGCCCGGTGGGAAGGAGAAGGACCGGATGTGTGCCCATGAAGCTTCTCAGGGTCTGATAATCTGCCAGCTGATGACCAATACCCACATTATTGAGGTTTTTGTCCATGAGGACGAGGCAGAGGATGACCGGGAACTGGCGTGGCTTGCCGAACAGCGGACGCGGGAGCATGCCCGGAACGTGATTAAACTGGCGTTCAATCCCCAGGAACTCATAAAAGAAGCCGGTACCGGGCAGCGACAGGGGTTTCCTGATGCTGGTCCGGCACGCAGGTGAGGGGCAGGCATCGGTTTATGAGTGAGAAGGTAGGACATAAACAGGCAGGGAATCGATATGAGTGTGAAACTCGGTTTTGTAGTCTCGGAGTTCAACCGTGACATCACCTACATGATGGAAGTTGAGGGAAAAGAGCATGCCTCATTCCTCGGTGCCGAGGTTACCGAATGCATGTACGTGCCCGGGGCATATGACATGCCGCTGGCAATAAAAAAGATGCTGAAGACCGGCTCGGTTGATGCTGTGGTCACCATAGGCTGCGTGATCGAGGGGGCAACCCAGCATGATGAGATCGTGGTTCAGCATGCAGCACGGAAGATCATCGATCTCTCCCTTGAATTCGAAAAACCGGTATCGCTAGGTATCTCCGGCCCGGGTATGACCCGGATGGAGGCCAGTGAGCGGATAGATTATGCACGGCGTGCCGTGGAATCAGCGGTTAAGATGGTCCAGCGATTGGGATGAGGGCCCTCTCTGAGAAGGTCACCGGAATTGCGCCTTCGGCAACCCTCGCAATCTCAGACAAAGCCAGGGAGATGCAGCGGAAGGGCCTGAAGGTCATCAGCCTCTCGATCGGTGAGCCGGACTTTGATACCCCGGCTCACATCAAGGAGGCATGTACCCGGGCGCTCATGCGGGGCGAGACACACTATGCCCCGAGCAACGGCATCCCGGAACTCCTGGCCGCCATCGCAGAAAAAACCCGGTCAGAGAACCGGTTCTCCTGTACTTCATCCCAGGTGCTGGTGACCTGCGGGGCGAAGGACGCGATCTATGATGCCGCCACTGCGGTTTTAAATCCCGGAGAGGAAGCGATCATACTCGATCCGTCCTGGGTGTCCTATGAGCCCTGTGTTCTCCTTGCTGGTGGAAGACCGGTTCACCACCCGTTACATGAGAAAACGTTCCAGGTTACCGATGATGTTCTCGAAAAAATAACGGCAAAAACCAAGATGGTGATTGTCAATTCCCCGTCGAATCCATCAGGAGCGGTCCTTGACCTGGTCTCTCTCCGGTTGATTGCGGATCTGTGCGAGGATTATGACCTCCTGGCCATCTCTGATGAAATCTACGAGAAGCTGGTGTACGGCAAGGAGCATTTCTCCCTTGCCTCGCTAGGGGATATGGAAGAGCGCACGATCACGATAAACGGGTTCTCCAAGGCCTATGCCATGACCGGATGGAGGCTCGGCTGGGCGGTTGCGCCACAACCCATCATCACGCAGATGTCCAAGGTCCAGCAGCATTCGATCAGCCATCCCACGACCTTTGCCATGTATGGGGGAGTGGCCGCGCTGACCGGGGATCAGGCATGTGTCGAGACGATGCGAAAGGAGTTCAACCGCCGGAGAGACTACCTCGTCCAGGAGCTCCTCCTGATGGGCTTTGAGGTTGCGCCTGCCGATGGAGCATTCTATGCCTATGTGAAGACTGGCGGCGATGATATCGCGACGGCGGAAAGGTGGCTCGAAGCCGGCCATGTGGCGGTGACCCCGGGATCGGCATTCAATACCCCGGGATGGCAGCGGCTGTCCTATGCGACATCGCTCGAACAGCTCAGGGAAGCCGTGCTGCGGATCCGCAGGCTGAGCTGAAGAACTTCAGGAAATACATGGAACCTGCCCGGAATTCAGCGAAGGATTCGATTCGCTGGTATGACCTGGCTCTCGGCAATCCCGATCCCGAGGTCAGGTGGAATGCCATCATAAGGCTCGAGGAGGACCGGCCCCGGAAGATGGTACCGTGCCTGATCAAAGCCTTGAACGACCACGAATTTATCAGCATCCGGTGGAGAGCGGCTATCGCCCTCGGAAAAACCGGCGATACCTCTGCGGTCCCGTCCCTTATTACCGCGCTCTCTGATGAGAACGATCATGTCAGAGAGGAGGCTGCCGAGGCCCTGGGGATCATCGGAGACGATCGGGCTGTCGATCCGCTTATCCGGGCCCTTCACGACCCCCAGCGGGGAGTCCGGCTCCGGGCAGCCAAGGCGCTGGAGATGATCGGCGAGCGGGCAGAACCGGCACTGAAGGAGGCGCTCGGCGACGGTTCAGCGTCTGTTCTCCCGGTCGTCAGGGAAATTCTTGACAGCATCGGAAAGAAGAAGGAGAGACGGTCCTGAACCCGGATTTCCTCATGACCCTCTCCTGCACTTTCATGTTAGTTCCACTGACAGGGCACACGGGGGGGCAGGTCCTCGATCTCATGCTGGAAAACGCAACGGTCGAACCTGACATCACACCAGGATTCAGGATAGATCTTCCCAATAGTGGAGATTTTGTGAGGATAGACCTCTCGGGGGAGCTCTCCGTTGAGCTTGCGGTTGTAGAGCAGGGCGCGGAGTGTTCCAGTATGAACATCTCCGGGGATTCTACGACCCTGATCGAAAACTATTTTGCGGATACGGGGAAACGACGAGATCTGGACAGATTTGGACAGTTGGGCGGGATGAAAGGGAAAAAACAGGCATGAAAGCCTGTTTTTAGCGATTTCAGGATCCTGCCAGCGGCCCTGCGCCTGGGGGTATGCCATGATCACCATTTACCGAAGCGTGCAGAACGGTCTCGAAATCATTGAAGGATACGAGAGCGGAGCATGGGTTCACGTCGTCGGCCCAACCCCCGAGGAGATCGAGGCGCTGGTTGCGCGGTTTACCATACCTCCCGATTTTCTCACCGATCCGCTGGATGTGGATGAGCGGGCCCGGGTGGAGCGGGAGGAGGGAAATACCCTCATCCTCCTCCGTACTCCCCGCAGGGAAGCGGATGAAGCCGATATTCCCTTTACCACGCTCCCGGTCGGCATCATCCTGACCCAGGGGCTTATCATCACCGTGTCGCTGATGGAGGCGGACGTTGTGCACGAGATCCGCACCGGTCGGGTGCGGAACCTCTCGACTGAGAACAGGACGCGGTTTGTGCTCACTCTCTTCGTACGGACTTCGCTGCTCTTTCTCCGCTACCTCAAGGATATTAACCGAATGACCGGGAATATCGAGAAGGATCTCCACAAGGCACTGAAAAATATCCAGCTGATCAGGCTCCTGAACATGGAGAAGAGCCTCGTCTTCTTCATCACCTCGCTTCGCTCAAATGCCCTGATGCTGGAGAAATTCAATACATCGGGGTGTATGCGAATGGATGAGGACGATCGGGACATCTTCGAAGAGGTGGTGATCGAGAACAAGCAGGCAATCGAGATGGCAAATATCTATACGAGTATCCTCTCCGGCACCATGGACGCCTATGCCTCGATCATATCCAATAACCTGAATGTGGTCATCAAGCTCCTCACCACAGTCACAATCATCCTGATGATCCCGACCCTCGTGGCAAGCATCTACGGGATGAATGTGGAGCTGCCCTTCCAGCATGATCCTTTTGCCTTCCTTATCATCGTCGCTATTTCAGCTCTCCTCTCGGCCTTCGGCATCGGCATCTTCTGGAGAAAACAGTTCTTCTGAAATAACGGAAATGAACGGCGATACCGTCTGCTCTCCCAAATGTTGATAGACAAAGAACTCCAAGATTTCTCCGATTCATATGGCAGGAAAAATTGGAGAGCTCCTTCTCAGACCTGATGCCTTTTTTCGCAGGCTTGTCGAGGAGCCAGAAAACCTGAAGATCCCGGCCCTGATTGTCATTGGTGGCGCCATAATCTATGCTGTGTCAGCCTATCTCACATCAGGATTAACCTTTAAAATATTTGGGAATGTTCCTGAGATGGCCAGCATGGCACCAATCCTCGGAATTTTTGGTGCAGTTGTCGCCTTTTTCACTTTTATTATTCTCTTCTGGCTCATTTTCTCTGGTGCTTTCTATCTTATTTCGATGGCATTTTCCGGAAGCGGTGAATTCAAACGGACGCTTCAGTGTTCAGGATACGGTTTGATTCCTGTCATCATTGGTTCCCTTCTCAGTCTGCTCATATCGCTCTATTATATTCCCATGATCCAAGTACCCGTTCTCACCAATATTCAGGATCCGGCGGCCATCGAAGCAGCGATACAACAACTCATGCAGGATACAGCATTCAGCGAATTGCGATTGATTACTTCAATAATATCCATTATTTTCCTCATATGGAGTGCCAATCTCTGGATTTTCGGTCTGAAACACGCCCGCAACCTTCCCCTGAAACAGGCAGCCATTGCTGTATTCATCCCGGTTGTCGTGTACATCATTTTCATCCTTTACATGGCTGTTGCCGGAATACCGGGGATGGGAGGAACATAAATGAAAAGGGCAATTCTCCTTCTTTCTTCTATCCTGGCGCTTGTCCTGCTGGTGCCCGGAGCTGCCGCGCAGGAACCCGGTTCCGATGCAGCAGCACAGGTGACGGTCACCAGCCTCTCCCTTGAGCCCGGGATATTCTTTGAGGGCGATACCGGTATCATCACCATCGAGATCACCAACAACGGGTTTGAGAGTGTCGCAATACGACGGGCAACCATGTATGATGCCGACATATCAGTCCTGTCAAGTTCATACGATACCACCACAACGGTCGGTGCCGGGAACAGCATGCAGTTCTCCTTCACGGTCAAGGCCGATGTTTTACCCGGCATCTACTATCCCAAATTTTCCCTCGACTTCCGCGATGCAGGGTATCTCCGCTATCCGGTCCAGCTCAGAGTTGAGAATGACCCTCTCGAGATCTCCATCCTTGACAAGCCCGATACCTTCGGTGCAGGAAGGAAGGACCGGGTGGATATCCTGGTCGGTAACCCAAGGGACAACCCGGTAACCGGGGTCGTGGTGCATGTCAGTGGTGAGGGAATCGACGCCACTCCCTCGAGTTACTTTATCGGCAACCTGAATCCTGATCAGGCGCAGCGGGTCTCGTTTAATATCACGCCCAAACAGCCATCAGTACTCGAATTCCGGGTCGATTACAAGAACGGGGTCAATTCTCATGCCACGTCTGTAGCAGTACCGATCGAGTTCGGAGTCTCGAAGACCGAGGCGAACCCCCTCCTCTCGAACATCGTTGTGGATTATCAGGATGGCAGGTATGTACTCACCGGGGATATCTACAACGCAGGGCTTGAGGTGGCAAACTCTGTCGTTCTGGCTGCAGGAGGAGAGGCGGTCCCGGTGGATCCTTACCAGAGTTACGTCGTGGGATCGCTCGAGCCCGATGACTTCTCAAGTTTCGAGCTCACCTTCACTGCCGAAAATATCACCGAGGTTCCGATCGTTGTAAGCTACCGGGACGTGGATGGCAATCCCTTTGAGAAGACCTACACGGTGAGCATCCCGGCGCGAACTTCCGGGAGCACAAAGGAGCCCGGTATCGCCCTCCCTATCATCGGTGTTATTATCGCCTCTGCGGCAGTGATCGGTGGAGCCATCTGGTATTCATGGAAGAAGAGATAAATGCGATCTGTAGCAACGGGTCCATTATCCGGTTCCATGAGGTCACCAAGGTCTACCCCCTTCCCGGAGAGGATGTGGTCGCTCTTGACAAAGTGACCCTCGATCTCTCTCCCGGTGATTTCGTCGCTATCATGGGCCCGTCAGGATCAGGGAAATCAACTCTGCTCAACCTGATGGGCTGCCTGGACACCCCGACGTCCGGAGATCTCTGTATCAAGGGGAGGAACATCAGGGGCATGAGCGATGAGGAGCTGACCGTGCTCAGGAGGGATCATATCGGGTTCATTTTCCAGCAGTTCAATCTCCTCCCCCTCCTCACCGCTCTCGAGAACGTGCAGTATCCCCTCATCCTGAAGACCGGGAGCCGGGAATGCCAGGACCGGTGCCTTGCGGTACTGGCCGCCATGGATCTTGATGCGAGCCTCCACTCCCATAAACCCAGCGAGCTCTCAGGCGGCCAGCAGCAGCGGGTGGCCATAGCCAGGGCGCTGGTCAATGACCCCGAGATCCTCCTTGCCGATGAGCCGACCGGCAACCTGGACTCAAAGACCGGGACGGCCATCATGGCCCTGCTCGATGACCTCAACCGGAACCAGGGCAAGACGATTATCATGGTGACCCATGATCCGGCCATCGCCAAGTATGCCCGCCGCATCATCAGAATTGTAGATGGGAAGATTACCGGTACGGAGGGATGAGCGGTGCAGTCACGCATGTTCTTTGATTTTGCCCGGAGAAATGTCCGCCTTCACTGGCTGCGATCAATGCTCGCGGTGCTCGGCATCATTATCGGTGTGGTGACCATCGTCTCCATCGGGATTCTCGGCAACAGCCTGGTGCTGGCTATCTCAGACAGCCTCTCTACAGTCGGTGACAGTATTATCGTGAGCCCGCATGTGGGCGGTATGGGATTCGGAGGCGGAGGGAGCGCTCCGGAACTCATCTCGGACCGGGATGTCGAACAGATACGGCGTGCGGTAGCACCTCTCATCACCATACCGGTCTATTCCGGCAGTTCCCGGATGAAGATAGGTACCGAGGATACCGTGGGGGTGGTCTATGGTCTCAAATCAGACGATATTCCCATCCTCCTCGAGCTCGCAGAAGGGACGTACCTCCGGGGCTCTTCCTCGGCCATGGCGGGAGCGCGGTTTGCCGAGCAGAACGACATCAAGGTCGGGTCCCGTATCACCGTGGGAGATAAGGGATCACTGCGGGTTGTCGGGATTCTCGAGGAACGGGGGATGGGCTTTGATATCAATCCTGACTACGGTATTGTGGTTGAGAGCCGTTGGTTTGAAGATGCCTATGGCCCGAACGGCTACAATCTGGTCATCGTCAAGGTGAAGGATCTCACTGAGATTGATGAAGTGAAAGAGGAGATCGAGCGGCAACTGAACCGGCGGGAGACGGTGGTTGATGTCATCGATACCCGGGCTATCCTCGATACCATCCTCACCGCCTTCGGGCAGATCTCAACCTTCGTCACGGCAATTGGGGGCATCTCCCTGATCGTGGCCGGAGTGAGCATCCTGAACATCATGCTGATGTCGGTCACGGAACGGATCAAGGAGATCGGGGTGCTGAGGAGCATCGGGACAAAGCGGCAGGAGATACGCAGGATGTTTCTCTACGAGGCCCTCATTCTGGGTCTGATCGGAAGCGGAATCGGCGGGGTACTCTCGATCTTAGGTGGATACGCCGTCAGTCTGGTGATGCTGCAGACCACCGAGTATCTTTTTGTCCCGTCGAGCCTGATCTATATTGTCTATGGCATTGCATTCGGGATTGGGATCAGCCTGCTTTCCGGGCTGTATCCGGCATGGAAGGCATCCAACCTCAACCCGATCGAGGCGCTGAGACATGAATAGGGAAGAGGTTCCGGATTTCCGGCAGGACGGGGAGAACCTGGTGACAGGGTGATAATATGGCATCGTTCCTGATCCTGATCATTCTTGAATTCTTCCTCATCCTCTTCCTCGCTCTCGGTTACCTTATCCGGTTCCGGGGTAGAGTGGATATCATTGCAGGCTATAAGGAGGGAAGAATCAGGGATCCTGCAGC
>JAAEES010000082.1 GCA_013415575.1 Methanomicrobiales archaeon
CTCCCTCGACATAGACCGGGAACCCGGGGATCTCTTCGAGCGCTTCCCTTGAGAGCAGCATCTCGATCCCGATCACTTCATTGGCGGCGACACTCCCGCTGATGATGTAACGGTCACCGGACGGGGTTACCTGAAGTGCCGGAGGATGGGGGTAGATCGTCTCCACAGAACGTGCAGGAACAGAGATGGCGAGGTTCCTGTAGGGGATATGACGGTCGACAAGCCGGAGGTTGAGGTGGGTATTCCTGTCATCGTACTCAAGCGGAGGGTGGAGGATATACCGGTAGGTGACTTCGTAGCGCCCGGCCGGGAAATAGGACGGGTTGTAGATTCCCACTTCGCTGTTCTCAGCCATCTGCCGGACAAAAGAGGCATCCGCCGGATTATTACTCCCGATGAGGGTCACCGTGCTGTCATACTCCTTGATGTATCCGATGGTCCCGGGCGGGATCGCCATATCCTCAAACCCGATATACGGCGTGCCCAGGGGATCAGCCGACAGGGGATCCATCCAGTACCGGAAGAGCATCCGGTACTGTCCCCCGGTCTTCACCTCATACACATACCGTTCGGTAAATATGCCGTTCTCTCCGAGTTCTGCGTGATAATCCGCGATCACCAGGTCGCCTTCAAACAGGAAGGGAATCGCGAGAGCCATGATACATGCTGCGATCCCGATGCCGAATGCCACGGTGATGAGGATGGCGATCTGTCTCTTTTCGTCCACGGGTCAACCCTCTAGAACTCTATCCGGGGAGGGGTGCTTATTGCTTCCTCAAATTCGAGGTATGGGAGTTTCTCCAGTGCGAGCAGCCTGGCCACGATATTTGAGGGTATCACATCGCGGAGGGTATTGTACTGTTGTGAGATGTTATTGTAGGTGTACCGCTGCCGGGCGATCTCCTCTTCGACCCCCTTCACCGCATCCATCAGACTCATGACCGTGGTGTTGGTCTTGAGGTCAGGGTAGTTCTCAGCAACGGCAAAGAGTCTCCCGAGGATCGACCGCGACTCGCGTTCAATCTCGTTGAGGTCGCCGGGTCCTGCTGAACCGACGCTTGCCCGCATGGCGGTGACCTTTTCAAAGGTCTCCTTCTCAAACTTTGCATAGCTCTTGACCGCGCCGAGCAGCTGGTCTATCATGTCCAGCCGTTTCTTCATGGCGACCCGTATCTGGCCGAGGGTTGCCTCTGATGAATTCTTCAGGCTGAAAAACCGGTTGTATATCCCGACTGCGTAGAGAATGAATACGACAACGATGAGGAGGATAACCCCACCGATGATCCAGGGGATGAGACTTCCAAGTGCCATAGGAACCTACTAGAGAGGTGAGCATCACCAGCAAAAAGGGTTGCGTGGAAAAGAGGACGACAGGGATTATTCAAGGTCCAGCGTTCCGGCCACGCGGAGTTTTCCGCCGTCGAGGTAGTGCAGCATGATCCGGTCTCCGGGGAAAAATACGAGCTCCTTTTCGGTCCGGAGCGTAAGGAGCGGCCGTTTCCAGTCTCCCGAATTGTCTACGAACACAACCCTGGCCGGGAGGAACTGCATCCAGTGGCCGACATGGAGGACCATCTCCTCTTTCAGCGGTGACGGCCAGAACCTGACCAGCGAAGCCCTTCCGCTGATCGTTGTGGACGAGGTGATCTCCTCATGGGCAGAGAGAACGTACCCGCGGTCAAGGTCATCGACCTCGATCCCCTTAAGGGAGAGGCCGACGCGGTCTCCGGCAACCGCTGACGGGGCGTCATCGTCGTGCTTCTGGATCGACCGCACAAGTGCGGTTTTCTGCGTAGGGAGAACACGGAGCGTATCATGCCGGGAGATGGTGCCCCTCGCCACCTGTCCAAGCACCACCACACCGATACCCTTGACCGGGAAGGCATGGTCGACAGGAACGGCCCCTTTGCCGGTGCTCTCCGGCCATCCCTTGAGCCCTGCTGCTTCTTCGATGATGTTTTCCCTCATTCTCGCCCGTTCATCAGGGATCTGTTTGTAGTGCTCGACAACGGTTCCCCGGATAAGGGGTGCAACCTGCTCAGGGGTGATGTAGTTCCTGAGAACGAGCATCCCCTCCCTGATACCAGCGCAGTCGAGCATCAGCACGCATTCCCCGAAAGCGGCACTAATCTCGTCCACCACGAGAATTGCCCGATGAGCCATGGAAATGGCGAAGAAGAGGGAGGAAAGCCGTTCCGGATATCGCACCGGTTCGATCAGCGTTACGGTATGCTCCCCTTTCTTCAGGTTATAGAAGGTGATATCAGAGCTCGTCCCCTTTTTTCCGAGGTCTTCGGCGTACCCTTCCGGGCCGATCACCGCGACCGTGATATTGGACATGCCCACAGTATCTGATCCCTGTCAATATCAGTATTTATGTGCGGGCTGAGTTCGAGCGGGGGATTTAAGCGCCCCCAGGAGGTCATCGGTCGAATGAACGACGAGAGCCGATTGTTCGAGCATGAGGTTGACGTGCTCATGATGCCCGGCCATCCTGAAATCGGTCCGGATGGCGATGACCGGGATCGCGTGGGCATAGGCATATCCCATCTCCCAGGCCGTTCCTGAATCGGCATCAGCCCCATCGATGACCGCGACAACGATATCAGTATTCTCAAGTGCGGCGAGATGCCGATGGAAAATGTCCCGGTGTGCTTTGGTATCGCGGTGGTGCGAATCATCTCCGACTTCCTGCGGGAGGTAAACCTCGAAGAAGTGGGAGGCGAGGGTCTCAAAGAGGCTGATGTTGTACTGTTTCTCTGCCCGGGAGAAGAGAGGGGCTGCAAGATAGACCCGGTACCTGGCGAAGTCTGTAACATCAATGGCAGTGATATCCGGGAACCTGGAGAGAAAGGCCCCTCGGCCCGTTCTCCGGGCTTCATCTGATCCGGCAGGTCCATACCAGGTGGCATCGATCCCGCAGGCAGGCGATGAATTGACGCCGATGATGCAGAGCGGGGGGCCGCGCTCTCTGATGATCGCCCGGACTTCCTCTTCAAGATTTCCGAGCAGGCTCGCGAATTCGGGAGTGTTCAACCGGTCAAGGAACATGCCCGGCTCGCGATCAGCACCGAGATAGAGGGTTTCCGGGCAGGGGAGCGGGATCATCTCGATACCGAAGCGCCGGCACCGCTCAACGGCCCGGGAGTACCACCCGAGATCCTCCTGCCGGGTGATTCCCCGCGCCCTCAGGTCAGGATTGATGATACAGGGTGAGACAAGCACGTACATTGATAGAGTGTGGAAACGGAGAGCTGATAGATGATCCCTCTCTATGCCTTCCGGGACAACAGTTGCGATCCGCGAAAGTGCACGGTGAAGCGGATGGAGAGGTCCGGTCTGGTGAAGGTGCTCTCAAAGATATCCCGCATCCCCCGCACGACGATATTGCTCGACCCCACTGCGGAGCAGGCACTTTCTCCCGCAGACCTGCCCGCACGCTCCCTCACCGTACTTGATTGCTCATGGGAGGTGCTCGATACGGGGGCGATCAGTGGTTTCCGCAGACGACGTGCCCTTCCTTTTCTGGTCGCGGCAAATCCTGTGAATTTTGGCAGACCCTGGAGACTCACCTCAGTGGAGGCCTTTGCTGCAGCGCTGGTGATTCTTGGCGAGCCCGGACAGGCAGGAGTGGTGCTCGCCACCCAGAACTGGGGTCCCCGGTTCTTCGAACTGAATGAGGAGCCTCTCGGGCTGTATGCCATGGCCCGCGATAGCGGGGAGGTTATCGAGATCCAGAACCAGTACATCTAGATCACGCCAGGATGAATACGTGAAGTACCGGACTTGATCATGACGGGATATGCTGGAGGATGACCACCCGTTCATCTCCAAGGGGAATTCCTGCTGTTTTTGCCTCGACCGGAAGGATTCGGTTCCCGGTGAGGGGGATGAGGGTTATGCGCATGGTTGTTTCCCCGGGAGGGCCGGAGAGGATCTGCCCTTCATCAGCCGGGAAGAAGGTGGAGAGCGGTGCACCGAGCACTATCTGGCGGTCCCCGTCCACCAGCTCCACAAACCGCTCATTGGCCCAGAGGATCATTCCCGATTTATCCGTGAGCAGGACCGCCTCTTCCATGAGATCCAGAACTGATTCGAGTTCCTGCCTCATACGGAAGAGATTTTCCACTTTCTTTTGTTCAACTTCTGAAGGGGCTGCAATGGCCATCCCGCTCGTGTCCATCTTCCGGAGCGATTCCCGCGCCCGTTTCCAGGCTGAGATATCACGGATGGATTCTATGGCACCGATCGGATGACCCTCATGATCGATCATAGCCGAGGCCTTTCCCCACAGGTAAGCGCCTTTCCCACCGTTCATGGCCGAAATGAATGCCTCTACGTAGATACTATCGCCGAACCGGCGGACCTGCGGGAAGTTCTTCGCAAGTTCGTGAGGCGGGAGATCGAGAATGTCCACGAGAATTGGCCGTTCATCGCAGAAGAACGAGAATGCCTTCTGGAAATCTCTCTTACCGAGCACTTCGTCCCGTTTTACACCGGTCAGTATCTCGAGTGCCCTGTTCCAGGCGATAACCCGGTGGTTACGATCGATGATGAATGTCGGGTCGGGCATGAACTCGATGGTTTCCGAGAGCTTCTGACGTGAACTCTTCAGGGCTGTCTCGATGCTCCTGAACTCCGTGATGTTCACCAGGGAAACGAGAATGTAGTGAATATTTCCTTCTTCATCAAAGGAACACCGGATTGATGTGTTGAAATATCTGGTATCTCCTCCTTTCCCGGTAATTGAGATTTCCCTGTTCCACGCTCCTTTCTCTTTCAATAATGGTATGACGTCATCAAAGGAGGGAGTGACCGTCTCGAAGAAGGATACAATATCCAGGGGCCGTTTTCCCTGCACCTCATTTCTTGTAATATCGAACTCGCTTAAGAATGCATCATTTGCAAAGATAAGGCGGAAATCCCGGTCAAAGATGGCCATAGCGGTCGGTGAGCTTGCGATAGCGGTGTTTTTCAGCCGGAGCTCCTCCCGGGTATTTTTTATATCGGTGATATCGAAGAACGAAGCCATCATGCAGAGTGGCGTTCCTGACTGATCCCTGACCACACTTGCATTGAGAACGGCGTTAAATGTGGCACCGGATCTCTTCCTGCCCAGCACTTCGCCTGACCATTGTCCGGTGTCCTGCAGCGAGGTCCAGACTTCCCGGATCTCGGAGGTTGCATCATTGTCGTCGTGGGCAAACAGCTGGATCGGTTTTCCGATGACATCGGCCTCCTCTCCGTATCCGAACAGGGTCAGGAATGATTTGTTCACATAGGTTACGATTCCCGACAGATCCGCAATCCCAATCCCGTTGAGAGACGATGCGAGGGCAAAGTTCTTGATCAGGAGTGCCCGTTCTGATTCCCTCCGCTCGGTGACGTCCCTTCCAACACCCTGATATTCGACCAGATTGCCCTGTTCGTCGAACAGTGCCCGGTTTGTCCACTGGAGCCAGTGATACTTCCCTTCCCGGTCGATACTCCTGTGTTCGAAGATACAGACGGGATTCTCAGGGGTCAGGCTCCTGATGTGGTTTTCAATGCCGGATCGTTCTTCACGGGGGATGGACTCAAGGATTGATTTCCCGATCAGCTCAT
>JAAEES010000227.1 GCA_013415575.1 Methanomicrobiales archaeon
TCTGCTTCTGCTCGGTGATGTCGACACCGATGGAGAGGATCCCGGTCGGGCGGCCGGACTCATCACGGATCGCCCTGTTCGTCCATCGCAACCAGACACGCCTTCCATCGCGGGTGATGTTCTCGTTCTCGTGAAGTTTGTAGCGCTCCGTCTCGGTACAGATTCCAGCAATGAGTTCCCGCATATCCCTCCCCGAGCTCTCCGTAGCCGGTACAATCCTCCCCACTACGTTCTTCCCCATGATCTCTTCCCGGGAGAACCCGAAGAAGTTCTCCGCATATTCATTGAAGAGCGTGATGTTGCCCGAGAGATCCATCTTCAGGATGACCGTGCTCGCGTGCTCCACCAGGTCGCGGTACTTCTCCTCGCTCTGGCGAAGGGCCATCTCCGCTTGCTTCTGTTCGGAAAGATCGATGAGGATCACCGTAAACCCCGTGCTGGCGTCCTCGAACTGCGTCTCCAGGATTCGCGCCTTGAAGTAGCGTTCGGTCTCGTTGGTGATATCGAGATCTTCGAGCATCCGCTTTTCCCGTATCGCAGCGGCAATTTTCTCCAGGAGCTCCTGGACGGAGAGATCCGCGACGGGAAGATACTCGATGTTGCTGCCGACCGCCTCCTCGCGGATCACCTGGAGGAGGGAGAGGAAGGAGTCGTTGATATCGAGGATCCGCATGTCCATGTCCAGCATGATCATGAGATCGCGTGTGTGCTGGAGAATGCTCGCAAACGGCACGCGCTGCGAGAGAGAGAAGATCTTCGCCGTCCCGCAGGCGCGGATCTCCACCTGCCCCGAGGCATGGAGGATGTCCAGGTACCTCCCGACCGTATTCTTCGTCCGCCCGAGAATCTTGGCGAGGTCGGTTACCGTCAGGCCCTGCGGGTTCTTCCTGAGTGTCTCTTTGATGAAGGCAAAGTCTTCCTCTTGCACTTTACTGGAAACCATATTCGATATCAGATGTCTCCTATCAGATGATAAATGTATATGATAGAAGCATATCATACGCTTGTATGATACAATCTAGATAGCGTTTTATCTGGTAAGCCATATCACTCGGATGCGATGTGCATGACAAACCCATCACAAATTCTTCTCTGTAAAGGCTCGGGGATGGCCCGCAGGCTTCTCATAGTCCTGCTCCTGCCCTGCATGCTCCTCGCCTTCACCCCTGCGGTGGGGGCGGCGACCGGCGGTTCAACCGTCACTGTTACGGATTACCAGGTAACCCCGTCAGTCCTCCTTCCCGGAGAGCAGGCGACCATCAGGGTCGTGTTGCAGAACACGGTATCCGTTGCCAGCTCGACCGAGACCGTGGTGGAGACCGATTCGACCGGTGCTACCTCTACCTCCTCGGAGACCAAGGATCTCTTCGCCGTGCTGGACTCGGTGAGACTGTTTGGCAATGGCCTGGAGGTGATCGAAGGTTCCTACGATCACGCGGGTGCACTGGGCCCCGGCCAGAGTATGCCGCTCACCTTCCTGGTGCGGGCTCCTGCACAGAGCGGGATGTACTTCCCGGAGATCCGGGTCCACATCCCGGACGGGTTCAACGTGCGGTACCCCATTCCCGTCAATGTAAACACCCCTCTCGGCCTCCAGAGCCAGGCGATCCTGGTCCTGGAGAGCTCCCTTCCCGATTCGGTGCAGCCGGGCAGCGAGATACCGGTGACTCTTACGGTGGCAAATGCCGGAGAGCTCCTGGCGAATGACGTGACGGTTCGGATCGAGACCAGCGGCACCGCCATCGCCCCCAAGAGCACCGACCTCTACCACCTGGGGACCATCCAGGGAGGATGCGAGCAGAAGGTCGACCTGGTCCTGATCTCGGACCGGAAGACGGCCTCGGGACTGACCCGCATACCCGTATCCATGCAGTATACCGCTCTGGACGGTAACACCTACACGCAGAATACCTCCATCAATATCCCCTTCGAAGGGCAGGCCGAGCTGGGATTCGTATCGGTCGATACCAGCCCCCGCCGGGTCGTGGAGGGCCAGCCCTTCGATCTCACCATCCGCATTGAAAATACCGGCACCGGCGAGGCAAAACAGGTCGCTGCAACCGTGGACCTTCCCATGACCGGGACCAAAGAGGCCTTCATCGGCAAGATCAAACCCGGCAACGATGCTCCCGCCATCTTCATGCTGGACGGGGGGGAGGGCGGAACCTACCCCTACAACCTCACCATCGCCTATACCGATGACACCGGCGCTCACACCCTCACCCGCACCATGTCCGTCCGCGTCGTCCCCGCAGAGGGGATGGGAGGCGTGCTCCCGCTGCTGGGGGGCTTCCTCCTCGTGGGATTCGTGGGCTACCGCTACTGGTACCTTCCCCGCAGGAATGCATCGGGGGCGCTCCCATGGCTAAAAAAGAGCTGAAGGTCGCATTTTTCCTGGCCTGGCGCTCGC
>JAAEES010000083.1 GCA_013415575.1 Methanomicrobiales archaeon
CAACTTTGTTCCCGAGTTTGCAATGACCGAGATCCCGAAAGAGGAGTTCATTCTCAAATGCACGTCGGCCTGTGCCGGTTGCCCCTCCTCGCTCACACTGCGGTATGTGCTCAAGGCGGCAGGATCCGACACCGTGCTCGTGGTCCCTGCCTGCTGCACGAGCGTCATCCAGGGGATATACCCCAATACCGCCATGAATATCCCGATCTATAACGTGGCCTTTGCCGCAGCAGCGGCATGCGCCTCAGGGATGAGCGAGGCCTACCGGAAGGCCGGGAAGAAGACCAATGTGATCGTCTATGCCGGGGACGGCGGGACCGTTGACATCGGAATCCAGGCCCTGTCCGGGGCATTTGAACGCGAGACCGATTTCCTGTACATCTGCTACGACAATGAAGCCTACGGGAACACCGGCATGCAGCGGTCAGGCTCGACCCCGATGGGCGCGCGGACCACCACCACCCCGGGCGGTAAGACCCACACCAAGAAGGATCTTGACAGCATCGTCGCCGCTCACAATCCCCCGTACATGGCGACCGCCAGTGTCGCGTACCCGCAGGACATCTTCAGGAAGGTCCAGAAAGCCCTCTCCATCCGCGGGCCGTCGTTCATCCATGTCCTTGCCCCCTGTCCCCCGGGCTGGCGGTTCGCGTCAGATATGACGGTCGAGATGGGAAAACTCGCGGTGAAATCCGGGATGTGGATCCTGTATGAACGGGAGTACGGGAAGGTCACCATCAACGGGGCATCGAAAGCTGCCATAAAGAAACCCATCCCGCTTGAGGAGTACCTCGCTCCCCAGGGCAGGTTCAAGGGGATCAGCAGGGAGGCCATCGACTCTCTCACCTCCCAGGCTGAACGGACGGCAAAAAGGCTGCAGCGTGAGGAGGAAGGAATATGCTGACCATCGCCACCGGCAACAAGGCAGTCGCAGCTGCAGTGAAGGAAGTCAAACCAGCCGTCGTGGCAGCGTATCCCATCACCCCCCAGACTGAGATCGTCGAACAAATAGCCGAGTATGTGACCTCGGGAGAGCTCGACTGCCGGTACATCCCGGTGGAGAGCGAACACTCTGCGATGGCTGCCTGCATCGGTGCCAGCGTCACCGGTGTGCGGACCTTCACCGCCACCAGCTCGCATGGCCTGATGTACATGCACGAGATGGTGAACTGGGCGGCCGGGGCCCGCCTTCCGATAGTGATGGCCAATGTCAACCGTGCTCTCGGCCCGGGATGGAACGTCTGGGCCGAGCATACCGATTCACTCCAGGAGCGGGATACCGGGTGGCTCCAGGTGTACGTCAGCACGGTCCAGGAAGCATACGATGCCACCATCATGGCCTTCAGGATCGCCGAGCACCAGGACGTGCTGCTCCCGGTCATGATCAACCTCGACGGGTTTGTCCTCTCCCACAGCATGCAGCGGCTTGAAACTCTCCATCCAGGCGATTTCATCCCCCCCATGAAGCTTCCCCATGCCATCGATACTGCGCACCCGGCCGGGTACGGAACACTGACCGGGCCGGATGAATATTTCAAGTTCCGGTGGGATATCGAGCGCTCCATGCGCCGTTCGGTCGGGGTCATTGCCGGGACCGAGCGTGATTTCGCGGAACGGTTCGGGAGGTCATATGGCCCGGCCCAGGAATACCGGTACGAAGATGCCGATGTGGTGGTGATCGCGATGGGGACCCTCGGCAAGGAGGCCGAGGTGGCTGTCGACAACCTCCGGAAGGAGGGGATACGGGCGGGATCACTCCGTATCCGCTGGCTCCGGCCGTTTCCCGAACTCGATCTCGGGGGGCGCGACCTGGTGGTCATCGACCGTGACTACTCGTTCGGGTTCGGCGGAATCCTCGCCCACAGCCTGAAGAGCAAATTCCGGGTTGATCCCTACAACGTGATAGCCGGACTCGGTGGCCAGGAAGTCACCTTTGATGATATTGCATCCTTCGTCAGGGAGCGAAAACCCGGAGAAGAGCGCTGGTTCGGGGTGAATGGCAATGTATGAGATCCGGATCCACTCACGGGGTGGCCAGGGCGGGGTTACTGCCGCACGGCTGCTGGCGCTGGCCGCCTTCCGTGACGGCAAATATGCCACCGCCTGTCCATTCTACGGCGCTGAGCGCCGGGGGGCGCCCGTGGTTTCCTACGTACGGATCGATGACCACCCCATCAGGGTTTACAGCCAGATCCGGAACCCGGATCTGGTGGTGATCCTCGATACCAGCGTTATGGAGGTGGTGGACGTTTTCCATGGTCTGAAACCGGACGGTAAAGTGGTTCTGAATGCGACACGCGAGAAAGAGATTGCCGGCCACACCACGTATGCGGTGGACCTGACCGGGATTGCACTTTCGCTCAACCTGGTCATCGCAGGGAGCCCGATCCTGAATACCCCGGTGATCGGCGCGCTGGCAAAGATGGGGATCATCTCCATGGACTCGGCCAGGAACGCGATAGCAGAGATGTTTAGCGATGATCGGAACGTGAAGGCAGCCGAAGCTGCCTACAAGGAGCTGGTGGTATGAGCGAACATCTGGCCATGAGCAGACCGAAAGAGGGAGCATCGGGGAAGACGGGTTCCTGGCGGGTGTTCAAACCCGTGGTTGACAAAGAGAAATGCAATGCCTGCGGCCTCTGTGCCATGTACTGCCCGGACGCGGCCATTAATGAAGATCTCGAAGTTGACCTTGAGTTCTGCAAAGGTTGCGGAATCTGCGCTCGTGAGTGCCCGAAGAAGGCAATAACCATGGAGCGGGAAGAAAAGTAGATTTCTCTTTTTTTATTCTTCTATCGGGCACTGGCCGATGTACTCCAGATCGAACTTGTAAAAGTGGGTGAACCCACAGTTGCGGCACCGCACCGTGAAGTGGTTGCACCCGATGGTCATGTCGTGGGGCCCGGTGACGCGGCAGTTCCGGCAGCTGGCGGGGGTTACCAGTTGCCAGACATCAAAGCACCCGATCGGGGTGAAACTTCCTTCCTTTGTCACGTCCTCGATCCGCGGGATAAAGATCCGGGTGGCACCGCAGTTCTGGCAGATAACCTGTGCCTGGTAGGGGACTGCCTTTATGATCTGGTCGGCCTCTTTCCCGCAATTGTAGCACGTGGTCCGGTACCTGGTGAAGACAAACCGGTCCGTCATGTATGATAATTCGGGGAAAGGCTATAAGAAAGTAGCCCTGTCGTGAGACAGGAAAAAAGTATCTGGTTGTGGCTGGAAGACAGGAATCTCTAGAATTCCATGCCGCCCATGCCACCGGGCATCCCGCCCATGCCGCCCATGCCGCCCGGAGGCATTCCCTCAGGCGCGGCGCTCTTTGAGGCGGCGATGACGTCATCGATCCTGAGGATCATGACCGCTGCCTCGGCAGCACTGGAGATTGCCTGGGTCTTGACCCGGAGAGGCTCTACCACACCGGCTTTGAGCATGTCCTCGGCCTTGCCTTCGAACACGTTCAGGCCGACGGTCTTCTTGCCCTTCTCATGGGCAGCGCGAAGCTCCACCAGCATGTCGATGGGATCAAGCCCGGCGTTCTCAGCGAGTGTTCTCGGGATAATCTCGAGAGCGACGGCGAATGCTTCGATGGCCAGCTGGGCACGACCGCCAACACTTGCTGCGTATTCCCTGAGCCGGAGCGAGAGTTCGATCTCGGGGGATCCTCCACCGGCGACCAGCTTCTTGTCCTCGAACACCACGCCGACAACCCTGAGCGCGTCTTCGACCGCACGCTCGATCTCGTCGACCACGTGCTCGGTCCCTCCGCGGACAATGAGCGAGACCGCCTTCGGGTTCTTGCACTCCACCACAAAGACCATCTCCTCACCTGAGACCTTCTTCTCCTCAACGAGGCCCGCATACCCGAGTTCCTCTCTGCTGATGGCGTCGATGCTGGAGATCAGGCTCCCACCGGTGGCCCGGGCGAGCTTCTCCATGTCGCTCTTCTTGACCCGGCGGACGGCAAAGATACCGGCTTTGGCAAGGTAGTGCTGGGCGATGTCGTCAATACCCTTCTGGCAGAAGAGGACGTTTGCACCGGAGTCGACGACCTTATCGACGATGTTCTTGATCATCCGCTCTTCCTCATCGAGGAAGGCCTGGAGCTGATCGGGGCTGGTGATGTTGATCTCGGCATCCACCTCGGTCTTCTTGAACTCGACCGCTGCGTTCAGGAGGAGGATGTTTGCATCCTTTACCTTCTTCGGCATGGCAGGGTGGACCCGCTCCTTGTCGACCAGTACACCCTCGACGATTTCTGAGTTTTCGATGGACCCGCCGACTTTCTTCTCGACTTTGATATTATCCTTGTCGACGGTCCCGTCTTCGTCAGCCACCATCATAACGGCCTTGACCACCAGTTCACAGAGCTTCTCCTTGGAAGCCTCTGCACCTTTGCCGGTCATGGCAGTCTCGGCGATCTTCCGGAGCATGGCGCTGTCGGTCGCCTTGATGTTGACAGCAATGCTCTGCAGGATTTCCTGGGCCTTCTCGGCCGCCTGTCGGTATCCCTGGGCGATGACCGTCGGGTGGACGTCCTGCTCGAGCAGATCCTCGGCTCGCTTCAGGAGCTCCCCTGCAACGACCACCGCGGAGGTGGTTCCGTCGCCGACTTCATCGTCCTGGGTCTTGGCGATCTCCACCATCATCTTGGCTGCCGGGTGCTCGATGTCCATCTCTTTGAGGATAGTGACCCCATCGTTGGTGATCACGACGTCACCAATGGTGTCGACGAGCATTTTGTCCATGCCCTTCGGCCCGAGTGTGGTTCTGACTGCGCTCGCTACCGCCTTTGCGGCGGTGATGTTCATACCCTGTGCATCACGTCCACGGGTGCGTGAACTTCCTTCTTTCAGGATAAGAATTGGTTGTCCTCCAAGCTGCTGTGACATGGTATTCACCACTTTGTAGCGATAAAATTGGTTTGTAGTTCTATATAAAAATTATGACTTATCGATCATCTCGATGAGCTCTTCTCCGTCTGCAATTTTGTGCAGCCGCTGCTCCCCAATCACCAGCGTGCTCCCGATTTTTTTCTGTTTGTGGTAATCGGTGATCACGCACATGGCATGGGTTCCGGTCACCTGGGAGATATTCCCGATCAGGGCAGCGCGCTTGACCACCTTGCTCGCTTCTCCGTAGCCGGTCAGGATGGTATGGTTGGAGAACTCTATAAGTGCCTGGAACGGTGCCCGCTGCAGGGTATGGAGCTTCATTCCCATCCGTTCCAGGAATCCGATGGGGAGATCCTCGCGCTGCTGCTCAGGCTCGTCCCTGAAATGAGAATCGTATTTCATGAGATCGATGGACCGGACGAGCGCGGCATCGAAAATCTCCTCGATTTTGAGGGCGATATCGAGCGTTGTCCCCATCCCGCTCTCGTACTTGCTGATGGTCCGCCTCGATACCCCGAGGAGGGTTCCGAGGTCGCCGAGCGAGAGGTTCCGCCGCTCACGCTCCTCGCGGAGTACTTCACCGTTGATATTGACATAGAGACCGCCGGGGGATGCGTACACCAGCGGGGGGATCTTCTC
>JAAEES010000084.1 GCA_013415575.1 Methanomicrobiales archaeon
TGTACCCAGGCAGCAATCACCGGAATCGATAAAGTGGACCATGACTGCTTCGGGGTGACAGAATACGGGAAGCTATCCAAAAAAGCGAAAGATTTCGTCGCCCAGGCCGAAGAGGACATCGGTGCCCCCGTCACGCTCATCTCTACCGGACCGGACGTCTCTCAGATTATCGACCTGCGTGATGAGCAATGAAGCGATCTATCCTTCCCCTCCTCTGCTGCCCGGTCTGCAAAGGCGATCTCATTGTGACAGTTACCGAGGGTGATGAAGAGGTGATCAGGGAGGGAATACTGCACTGCCCAATCTGCCGGGTGGATTACCCGGTGGAGGATGGGATCCCGGATCTCCTGCCCCGGGCACCTTCTGAATAGCACAGCCCCTTATCTCGTAGCTGGGAAATAGGATGATACCCGATATTCTTCCAAAAAGCTAAAGCGGCAGGGGAACCCGGATTGGTATATCCTATGCCGTAAGAACGGACGTGATCCCCCTATGTTTGCCATCGACGCCCTGATCCTTCCCCTCGCGCTCGGCATCGACCGGATCATGGGTGATCCGAAGACCCGGTTCCACCCGGTGGCTCTCATCGGGTCATTCATTGGCTGGTGGGGAAGGACGGACACCTGGCCCCCGTCCATCCAACGGGGAGTCGGGGTGGTGATGTGGTTTTTCACCGTCACAATCTTCGCAATCCCCTTTTTTCTTGCAGAGCACTACCTGCCCTGGCTCCTCCTCCTCATATTCGGCCCGGTCCTCCTGAAGTGCTGCCTGGCCTGGCGTTCACTCGAGGAACATGCCAGGTCTGTCGGTGAGGCACTATCCCGCGATCTGGAAGAGGCGAGGCGGGAGGCAGCCCTGATGGTGAGCAGGGAGACCAATCAGCTCTCTGATGAACAGGTCCTTTCGGCAGCGTATGAATCACTGTCTGAGAACCTGGTAGACAGCATCATCTCACCTATCTTTTACTTCGGTCTGTTTGGTCTCGCAGGTGCTGCAGTCTTTCGGGCTGCGAACACCATGGATGCCATGCTCGGCTACCGTGATGAGCGTGAGCGGATTGGGTGGTTTTCAGCCCGGATGGACGATCTTTTAAATTTCATTCCTGCACGAATCGCGGGAGTTCTACTGCTGATGTACTTTGGGATCAGTGGACGGTTCTCTCCCGCCTATGAGGCATATAAATGGGATCGTCGGAAACGTCCCGGGTTCAATGGGGGAATCCCCATGGCTATCCTTGCAGGAGGTGCGGGAGTACAGTTCGAGAAACCGGGAAAGTACCTTATGGGAACCCCTGAACGATCCCTGAAGGAGGGAGGGCCGGAAATCATCTCCGCCGTACGGGCGGTTACGATTACCTTCACGCTCGTGATTATGATGGCACTCATTATATTGGGATCAATGACAAAATATACAGGCATATGAAGCTCGAGGAGCTGAGATTTGGCACCGAGCTCCTGAAGCGCGGTTTTGCATCCATGCAGAAAGGAGGGGTGATCATGGATGTGGTCAATGCAGACCAGGCACGGATCGCGGAGGAGGCCGGTGCGGTAGCGGTGATGGCCCTTGAGCGGGTCCCCGCCGACATCAGGAAGGCCGGTGGAGTGGCGAGGATGGCGGATCCGGCCATTATCCTGGAGATCATCGAGGCGGTCTCCATCCCGGTCATGGGCAAGGTGCGGATTGGGCATGTCGTGGAAGCCCAGGTTCTCGAATCCCTTGGTGTGGACATGATAGATGAGAGTGAAGTTCTCACCCCTGCAGATGAGGAGTTCCACATCGACAAGCGTCAGTTCACTGTCCCATTCGTCTGTGGGGCACGGGATCTTGGTGAAGCCATGCGGAGGATCCAGGAAGGGGCGGCCATGATCCGGACCAAGGGAGAGGCAGGGACCGGAAATGTGGTTGAGGCTGTCCGTCACATGCGAAACATCATGGGGGAGATCCGGGCCCTCCAGGGGAGGACCCCCCAGGAGATCACCGACAGGGCCCGGGATCTCGAAGCACCTGCAGACCTCCTTATCGAGACGGTCAGGAGAGGCCGTCTTCCGGTGGTGAACTTCTCGGCCGGAGGCATTGCCACACCATGTGATGCAGCGCTGATGATGCAGATGGGCGCAGACGGGGTCTTTGTCGGATCCGGGATTTTCCTCTCTTCGGAACCAGAGAGGATGGCACGGGCAATAGTCGAGGCGGTCAACCACTTCGAAGACCCTGCGGTCATTGCAGAGGTCAGCAAAGGCCTCGGAGAGCCGATGAGAGGGCTCGATATCCACACGCTGCGTGAGGACGAGGTGCTCCAGTATCGTGGGCGCTAAAATAGGTATACTTGCACTCCAGGGTGATGTGAGCGAGCATCTGGATGCGTTTGCCAATGCCATCCGTACATTCGGCAGCGAGAGTTCGATCCATGCAGTCCCGGTGAGGAGGCCGGAGGAGATAACCGGGCTTGATGCGCTCGCCATACCGGGCGGAGAGTCAACCACCATATCCCGGTTGATCGACAAGAATCGCCTCTACAAACCACTGGTTGAATTTGAAGGGGGGATCTTTGCCACATGTGCCGGTATGGTGCTCATGGCGAACAAGGTCGATGATCCCCGAGTTCACACCCTCGGATTGATGGACTTCTCGGTCCGGAGGAATGCATTCGGCCGGCAGCGGGAATCATTTGAGGCCGATGTCGAAATCACCGGGCTGGACCGTCCTTTCCATGCATTTTTCATCCGTGCACCGGTCGCCGACCGGGCCGGACCAGACGTCTGCATCACCGCCCGGATTGACGAAGGCATTGTCGCGCTTGAGCAGGGGCGGCATATGGCCCTCTCCTTCCATCCTGAGCTCGGGAGCGACCCGCGGCTCCATATCCGGTTCCTCAAGAACTGTGGGCTGGTTTGACACCCGGATGACGCTTTCGATGGCACGTGATTCTTAACGTGTCTGTTTTATCAATCAGCTGAGTTCCGTCAGTCGGCATCATGATCGTAACTCGGGGTGAGAAACCTTAATGGCTGTAACCATCTGTGAGGGGATCCTGCGCGAGGATGCACACCGGGGAATTTCCTGACGCCGGCAATTGTCGTGCCCACGCAACTGTGTATATATCCGGCCCCCTTTTCCTGCAGAGAAAGGATACAGGAACCTTTCTCACCTGGATTTTTCGGGTTCTGATACGGAAAGGATTCTCCCGAAAGCGAGGGTGGACATTCACGCCAACGACCTCATCACGAAGTGGAACCACCCAGGGACACGGGCACCGAAATGTCTTATAACGGGGATTTCCGGAAAAAAAGGGTTAGAGGAAGACCGGGGCGAAAACCACCGAGACAATCGCCATCAGCTTGAGCAGGATGTTGAGCGCCGGCCCGGCGGTATCCTTGAACGGGTCGCCCACGGTATCACCCGTCACTGCCGCCTTATGGGCAGGGGATCCCTTTCCACCGAGGTGTCCCTGTTCGATGTACTTCTTGGCGTTGTCCCAGGCTCCTCCGGCATTGGCCATCATGACCGCGAGGATGAACCCCGAGGTGATGGACCCGATGAGGAGACCTGCAAGAGCTGCAGGGCCAAGGAGTATCCCGATGAGGAGGGGAGCTCCGATGGCAAGAACGCCGGGTGCAATCATCTGCTTCAGCGCCGCATTGGTTGAGATGGTAACACAGGCCGCGTAATCCGGCTCACCCGTCCCCTCCATCAGGCCGGGAATCTCCCGGAACTGACGGCGAACCTCCCCAACGATCTGACCCGCAGCATTCCCTACTGCCGTCATGGCGAAGGAACTGAAGAGGAAGGGCAGCATAGCTCCGATCAGCACCCCGACGAAGACCACGGGAGAAAGCATGTCTACAAACTCCAGGCCCACATTCCGGGAATAGGCAGCAAAGAGGGCGAGCGCGGTCAGCGCAGCACCACCGATAGCGAATCCCTTGCCGATTGCTGCGGTGGTGTTGCCGACAGCATCAAGGGTGTCGGTGATCTTGCGCACACCCGGATCCTGGTGTGACATCTCGGCAATGCCTCCCGCATTGTCAGCAACCGGGCCATAAGCATCGACGGAAAGAGTGATACCCAGCGTGGCGAGCATTCCTACACCGGCGAGTGCGATTGCGTAAAGCGGGGCATAGGGGAGCATCATGACCGCAACGAGCAGAGCGATGGCGATAATCAGGACCGGGAAGACCGTGCTCTCCATGCCCTTTGCAAGACCGGTGATGATGTCTGTTGCCGCACCCGTCTCGCAGGATTTGGCGATCGCCTGGGTGGGGGCCCGCTCGTACGAGGTGTAGTACTCAGTGATGATTCCGATGAGGAACCCTGCGATAAGACCGGTCACAACTGCGATGAATACTCCGATATGTTCTATCCCGAGGAAATACCGGACCAGGAGGAACGTGGCGATTACCGTGAGTGCCAGACTGGTGAGTGTCCCCTTGTTGAAGGCCATGTGGATAGCACCGCTGTCCTGTTTGTTGGTCCGGACCAGGAAGGATCCGAGAATGGCGGCAACGATCCCGGCCGCGGCGATGAACAGGGGGAGCAGAATCAGGTTGATAGCTTTAACCCCGAACAGGTCGAGGGCGCCCTGGTTGACACCCACAATAATGGATGCGCCTATCAACATCGTGGCAACTATTGACCCCACATAGGATTCGTACAGGTCTGCCCCCATGCCCGCGATATCTCCCACGTTATCACCGACGTTGTCGGCAATTACCGCAGGATTTCTCGGGTCGTCTTCAGGAATTCCGGCCTCGACTTTGCCCACAAGGTCTGCCCCCACATCGGCCGCTTTGGTGAAGATTCCGCCGCCGACACGGGCGAACAGGGCAATCGAACTGGCACCGAGAGAGAATCCGGAGACCACATTCACCACTTCCTCGATTCCGAGGGTGGTGTAGGTATCAACGGCCCAGAAGGTAACCGAGAGGCCGAAGAGTCCCAGACCAACCACACAGAGACCCATTACCATGCCGCTTGAGAACGAAACCCGGAATGCTTCCGCCATCCCGCGCCTCGCTGCATTGGTGGTCCGAACATTGGCCTTGGTGGCCGCGTTCATGCCGAGGAAACCGGCCAGTGCCGATAAGAGTGCACCGATTACGAAACAGACGGCAGTGAGCGGATTGATGCCGGGGGTGATTACCAGCACCACCGCGAGAACGATGACGAAAACTGCAATAGCGGTATACTGCCTCTTCAGGTAAACCATGGCTCCCAGCCGGATCGCCTGTGCGATCTTCTGCATCTGCTCGGTACCTGTTCCTTCCCGGTTCATGACCCGGTAGGAATAGGCTGCGAATACAAGCCCGAGCAGGGCACAGATTGGAACGAAAATGAAAAAGTCCATTCGAAACTGTCCTCCGTAACTATCTGGCAAAACGGTCGTTTTGTAGCTATTATGGTACAGTACAGGATCTTAAAAAGGTACGCGAATCATTGCGCATGGAGAAAGTCGATAACCGAGGGCTTGAGGGTCTGGAGATCGAGAACCAC
>JAAEES010000085.1 GCA_013415575.1 Methanomicrobiales archaeon
TCCATCCACCCACACCTCTGCCCCTGACGGCTCTGAGCTGATAGTGATGCCCCCCGGAAGGATAGTGAGCGTCGGCCAGGTCAGGGTGACGGGGATGGTGGCATAGGAATCTGCACTGCCGAGATCCCTCCTCCCGACCGGTTCTGTGACCACGTAGACCGTGTAGGTCCCGGCGTCAACGAGACCGCCGGTGGTCCGGGTATACCAGGTGTACTCCCAGTTCCCGTTGGCATCCACCGGGGCCTGGGCAAAGGTTGAGGGGACCCCGGTGATCACCGGGACAGAGATGTCGTCGAGCTTCACCCCGTTTGCCGGGAGGTTCGGACCGGTCAGGAAGAGGTAGACCGAATCAGCCCCTGGTGCAGAACCGGAGAGCGGCAGGGTATCGCCGAGGGGAACGGTCACGGCCATTGCCGGGAAGGCAATGAGGAGGAAAACGGCTGCAATGAGCAGGGGGAGGTGGAACTTCATCGGAGGATGGTCGGTCAGGGGAACCAAAAATGTTCCTCCGAAAGCGTTCCACCCATTCCCTGCCGTGGTGGGAAATGTTCATAACCCAGTTCCTCGCATAAAACTCACTATATGAAAGATATCGTGACAACCAGAAAGATGGAGAACGGCGTCGCCTGCTACTATGGAACGACCGGCCAGGAGAAGTTCGAGAGCTTCACCTATTCAGAGTTAATCGACATGAAGATCAATGCCCTTGACCTGCTGGAAGACCCGAAGAACTACGCGGTCGACACAGAAAAACATACGCTGGTCATGAAGAAGTAGGCCGGATTCTCCCTTTTTCTCTCACTGCAACGCCGGATGCTCCAGCAGTTGAGCTCCGGTTCCCGTTCGATAGTACCCATGTTCCCTGGCAACTCCCCCTTGCATTTCCTTTCAAACCATTTTATCATATCCCGTGAGTAAAATCACAGCATATACGGCGGTGATAGCATGGTTAAGTACCGGTGCAATGTATGTAATGTCTTTGAGTACGATCCCCGGCACGGGAGTTCGATTACCGGGGTAAAGCCCGGAACCGAACTAGAAGATTTCCCGGATGACTGGAAGTGCCCGATCTGCTCCTCCGACAAGTCCCACCTGCATCCGGTACGTGAGGAGAAACACCCTCACCACCACATCGAGCTTGAGACCAAGATCTGTCCGTTCTGCGGTCGGGAAATCCTCACCCCGGTATCCCACGAGGAGAAGAGGCAGCTCGAGTCCTATCTCGGCCCCTGGCGTCGGGAGTCCGATGAGCTCGAGGTGCACATGGAGGAGATCCACCTCATCTCCCGCACCGGAGAGTCCCTGGTAGAACCAATGCGGACCCGCCTCCCGGTTATCTCCTGGGATGACATCCTGATCAGGGCGGCCCAGATCGCGAAGATCCCCCTGAACAAGGACATCCCGGTGAACACCCGGACGGTCATCGGCCCGGAGGCGAAGCAGCCCCTGGTGATCGAGACCCCGATCTATGTCACCCACATGTCATTCGGAGCACTCTCCCGGGAAGTGAAGACAGCACTCGCCACCGGGAGCGCCGCGATGCAGACCGCGATCGGGTCCGGCGAGGGAGGGATCCTGTCCGAAGAACGGCAGCTGGCCTACAAGTACATCTTCGAGTACGTCCCGAACCGCTACAGCGTTACTGACGAGAACCTCCGGGATGCTGATGCGATTGAGATCAAGATCGGTCAGTCGACGTCTCCGGGGCTCGGTGCCCACCTCCCGGCAGAGAAGGCGACCGCCGAGATCGCTGGTATCCGGGGGTACCCGGAAGGGACCGATATCGTCAGCCCGGCCAGCTACGAGGACATCCGGAACCGGGAGGAGCTCGCGGCAAAAATCGACTGGCTCCGGCAGAAATCCGGGGGAAAACCGGTGGGGGTGAAGATCGCCGCCGGCCACATAGAAGCCGACCTCGAAACGATCCTCTTCGCCGACCCGGACTTCATCACCATCGACGGCCGGCCGGGAGCCACCGGCTCGGCCCCGAAGTTCATCAAGGACGCCACCTCTGTCCCCACCATCTTCGCCCTCCACCGGGCCCGAACGTATCTCGACACCCATGACGCCACGGGAATCTCGCTGGTGGTCACCGGAGGGCTGCGTATCTCCACTGATTTCGCCAAGGCGCTCGCCATGGGCGCCGATGCCGTGGCCATCGGCACCGCCGCCCTGATGGCCTGTGCCTGCCAGCAGTACCGGCTCTGCGCAACCGGGAAATGCCCGGTCGGGGTCACTACCCAGGATCCGGAGCTCCGGAAACGGCTGGAGATCGATATCTCGGCCCGGAAGCTCGAGCTCTTCCTCCGGGTCTGCACCGAGGAGCTGAAGGATATCGCCCGGCTGACCGGGAACGATGATGTGCATGCTCTCCGGGTTATCGATCTCTGTACTGCCAACTCTGAGATATCCGGCTACACCGACATCGAGCACGTGTAGAAATCGTCTGACGGTTTCTGCGATTGTCCGGCAGGAACACCCCACCCGGGATGAGGAGCGGGGTAGCGGATGCCGGTTCCTGTCACGGTGATGAGAAAAGAGAAGGAAAACCGGTCACCATGGCCCGGACCGGTACTCCTTCATGGTCTCTGCCATCTCTTTCAATCGTTTGTCCACCAGATAGTTGACCGTCCCTTCCTCGAATGTGCCGTCCGGGCGACGCTCCCCTGCTTTAACCCCGGTGAGTACCTCGATCCCTTCGTCTATGGTGCTGACGGGATAGATGGTAAACTTTCCTTCTTTCGCCGCCTCGAGGATCTCGTCCTTGAGCATCAGGTTCTGGACATTGCTTGCCGGGATCATGGCCCCCTGTTTCCCGGTCAGCCCCTTGGCCTTGCAGACCTCGAAGAACCCTTCGAGCTTTTGGTTGACCCCGCCGATGGCCTGGACTTCGCCCTTCTGGTTCACCGACCCGGTGACGGCGAGGGCCTGGTTGATCGGGAGCCCGGAGAGCGCCGAGAGAATGGCGTAGAGCTCGGTGCTCGAGGCGCTGTCCCCGTCGACACCTTCGTAGCTCTGTTCAAAGACCAGCCGGGCGGAGAGGGAGAGAGGTTTGTCCTGGGCGTACCGGGCGTTCAGGAACCCGGAGAGGATGAGCACTCCCTTGGTGTGGGTCGGCCCGCCCATGGCCGCCTCCCGCTCGATATCCATGATCCCGCCCCTGCCGGTGGCGACACTGGCGGTCACCCGGGATGGTCGTCCGAACTCGATGTCCCCGAGTCCGATAACCGAGAGCCCGTTCACCTGGCCGACTTTCTCACCTTCGGTCTCGATCAGGAAGATTCCCCTGGTGATGTACTCCTGGATCTTCTCCTGGATCAGGTTTGAGCGGTAGATCTTTTCCTCGATCGCTTTTACGATATGCCGGTCGCTGGTGTATTCCGACTGATCCTGGGCGGCGTAGTAGCTGGCTTCCCTGATGATGTCGGCGACATTGGAGAAACGGGTGGTGAGCTTGGTCTGGTCTTCTGCCAGGCGTGAACCGTACTCGATCACCCGTGCCACCGCTGAGCTGTCCAGGTGGCGGAGGTTATATTCCTCGCAGAGGCCGCAGATGAACGATGCATAATTCCGTACATTCTCTTCGGTGCGGTCCATGGTGATATCGAAATCGGCCTTGACCTTGAAGAGCTCGGAAAAGTCCGGGTCCTGAGTGTAGAGGATCTGGTTGATCTGCGGGGTGCCGATAATGACCACCTTGAGGGAGAGCGGGATCGGTTCCGGCTTGATCCCCCTGGTGGAGATAAACCCCATCCGCTCGCCGGGTTCCTCGACGACTACTTCGCCCGTCTTGAGTGCCGTCTTGAGCCCGTCCCAGGAGAAGGGGTTCCTGAAGAGATCTTCAACCATCATCACCAGGAACCCGCTGTTCGCCTTGTGGATCGAGCCCGGCCGGATCATGGTAAAATCGGTGGTCACCACCCCGTACTGGACCTCCTTCTCGATCTTGCCAAAGAGGTTCTGGTAGGAGGGGTTCTGTTCATAGATAACCGGTGCACCGTCATTGCCGGAATTGTCCACGATCACATTGACCTCGTACTTGCGGAACGCGAGCTCCCGGATCAGCGGGTTCGCGAACTGGGGCGGCAGCTGCTGCTGGGGCGGCTCGGGCATGAACTGGGGAAGATTTTCAACGATATCCTTCTGGACTGCATCGATATAGGCGTTGATCTCATCGACCTTCTCGTACTTGTCCTTGAGTGCTGCAACCCGGTGGCCGATAGCGGCGAGGGCAACCTCGCGGTTCAGCTGCTCGATAGTCTCACCGCCTTTCTGGTCGAGATCCCGCAGCTGCCGGAACGTGTTCCGGAGCTCGACCAGGAGTTCCTCTTTCCGCTTCTGGTACTCTGCCTGGATCTCGGGGGGGAGCGCGACGAACTCCTCCTGCTGGTACGGTTTTCCGTCCTCTTTCAGGGGAATGGTGAGCAGACCCTGGGGGCCGGGCTGGATGAGGAAACCCTTCTCTTTGGACACCTCGTCGATATGGGAGAGCAGCCGGGCTTTCTCATCCTCGATCCCGCGGACAGCGGCATCACGGCGGTTCGTGTAGTCCTCGCTCTCGAAGACCTGGGGAATGAACCGCTTTGCCTCTGCGATGAAGGTCGCCATATCGTCTTTGAACTCTTTTCCCATTCCCGGAGGGAGGCGGATGGCGTTTGGTTCATAGGGATTGTCGAAGTTGTTGACGTAAATCCAGTCGTTCCCCCGGGGCTTGGTCTTTGCCAGCTCATCGAGGAATTTTCTCACCGCTGATTTTCTCCCGGTTCCGTGCATGCCGGATGCATAGATATTGAACCCTTTCTCCCCGATGTTCAGCCCGAAGGTGAGGGCCGAGAGCGCCCTCTTCTGGCCGACGATCTCCTCGAGGGGTTTTAATTCCTTTGTACTTCCGCACTCTATCAGGGACGCATCGAACCGGTTCCGGTACTGTTCCAAGGGCAGTCTGGTGACCATGATCCTTTCAACTCCTCACGTGAGCCATTGTCACGAGAGGATATCATTCTTATGGGTTGGGGAAGGGGGTCATTACCCGGTAAAAAAGGGGCCGTAGTATGCCGGTTCCGACCAGGCCTTCAGCCGGACCTCGAAGACGAAAACACCGATCAGCATCGCTTATCTGTGCCCGTGTCCACTCTTGCGTACGATCTGCCGGACGCGGGTTCCTGTACGGGAGCCACGAAAACGCACAGGTCATGGTGATGGATCATGGTTTCAGAGGAACAGGAGCAATCGCGCCTTTTCAGGTACTATCCCGGAGATTTTGGTGAACTGACGGTGAAGGTCATCCACATGGACCTGGTCTTTGACGTCCATGACCAGCATACCCGGACAACAGCCCTGCTTACTGCAGAAGTACTTGGTACGCCCATCCAGACCCTGGCGCTGAACGCCAACGATCTGGAGATCCTCTCGGTATCCTGTGATGCTGCAGCGGTCACCACAGATTACCACAAGGACAAAAACCTCCTCAGCCTCACCTTCGAC
>JAAEES010000086.1 GCA_013415575.1 Methanomicrobiales archaeon
TCTCCTGCCGTATCGGCGTCATGAGCCGAGAAGAACGCTCCTTCCGGCGAGGTCATCTCCCGGTCTACGTAGGCGAGGGTCTCCCGGGCAACCCGTTCGTAGAACCGGTCACCCGTCACCTGGAAGGCTTCGGTGAAGGCGAGCACGAGCTGCGCCTGATCATAGAGCATCTTCTCAAAGTGGGGAACGAGCCAGCCCGCATCGGTAGAGTAGCGGTGAAACCCGTATCCGATCTGGTCAAAGATCCCGCCGATGGCCATGGACCGGAGCGTCTTTTCCACCATTTCAAGAGCTTTTTTTTCCTCCTTCAGCCGGTAATACCGGAGGAGGAAGAGGAGGTTGTGGGGGAGGGGGAATTTGGGAGCAGGGCCAAACCCGCCGCTGACCCGGTCGTAGCGGAGGAGGAGTTCCTGGAACCCTGCATCGAGCATACTCCGCTGGGGACTCCGTCCCCGTTCAGGGCGGGCATGAAGCGATTGCAGGACCGACTGTGCCGATGCCAGCAGGTTCTCCCGATCTTCCCGCCACATCTGTGCGAGACCGGCGAGCACGTCGATGATGCCGGGGGAACCGAACCGGCGTTCCCGGGGGATGTAGGTCATGGCAAAGAACGGCAGCTTCTCCGGGGTCAGGATCAGGTTGAGCGGCCACCCTCCCGCTCCGGTGAGGATCTGGCTTGCGGTCATGTAAAGCTGGTCAAGATCGGGCCGCTCTTCGCGGTCCACTTTGATAGCAACGAAGTGCTCGTTCAGCACCCGGGCGACGTCAGGGTCTTCAAACGACTCCCGCTCCATCACGTGGCACCAGTGGCAGGTGGCATACCCGATGGAGAGAAAGACCATCCGGTCCTCCCGTCTGGCCTTCGCAAAGGCTTCATCGCCCCAGGCAAACCATTCGACCGGATTGTAGGCATGCTGGAGAAGGTAGGGGCTCACCTCGTTGATGAGCCGGTTCGGCTTCCGATTCCCATCCTCCATGGATTTCATCTCTATCACAGCTCGTTTAGGGAGTGGTACTATGAGAGGCTTGGGATCCGCGGGAGAATCTGGTCGTGACATGGCCGGAACCGTGGGCTGTACCCGGGGTTCGGGAACAACAGGGTGCGCCGGAGGTTGTTCTGGGAAGAGCCCGCCGGCTGATCCGGATTCCTGGTCTGCCTTCCGGATACAGCCTTCGCAACCGGAAGCGAGCGCGAACAGGAGAACGAGGCAGCAGGGCACGGCCGGGTCCATGAGAAGGGAAGGTGGGCCGGCCAGGCATCACACTCCTGTGGCCGGGGAGTGCCGGACCGGTATGCATTTGTCATCCCGGGAAGACTTGATAGTGCTATGGCCGATCCTGAGTGCGGCGGCCGGGCGGCATCGTCAAGAACGACGCCGGCCATGGCCCAGTACTGGTCGATAAAGGAGCAGCACCAGGATGCCATCCTCTTCTTCCACATCGGCGACTTCTACGAAACGTTCGGTACGGATGCAGAGACCGTATCACGGGAGCTTGATATCGCGCTCACCTCCCGCTCTAAGGACAGTTCAGGGAAGAAGATTCCCCTCGCCGGGGTCCCCTGCCATTCGGTTGAGGGCTACATCTCGCGGCTGATCGCAAAGGGCTACAAGGTAGCAGTCTGCGACCAGGTAGAGGACGCAAAACGTGCGAAAGGGATCGTCAAGCGCGAAGTGGTGCGGGTCATAACCCCCGGTACGGTCATCGATGAAGGGATGCTCACTTCGCCGGCAGCCTGTTACCTGATGGCCATCGCAACCGATGATCGTGCCCCCGGACCCGGACTTGCATTCCTTGATGTCTCTACCGGGGAGTTCCTGGCGATTGCCTGCGGCCGGGACGGCGGGAACGGGGAACTCATCTCCGAGATCCGGCGCTACCAGCCGGCTGAATGCCTGCTCCCACGGGATCTGGAGGAGGATCTGGAAGGCCCGGTCCGGGAGTGCGGTGTCGTGGTCACGGGAACCGGAGCAATCCCCGATCTCGACGAGGCAGAAAGGCTCCTGAAAGAGCAGTTCGGGGTAGCGGAACTGGAGGGGTATGGTATCACGGGGAGCCCGGCAGCGGTGAAGGCCGCTGCCATCGCGCTCCGGTATGCAAAGGAGACGCAACGGAGGGAATTGTCCCATGTCCGGGGGCTCTCCTTCCGGCAAATATCCGAGTACTGCATGATCGACAGCATCACCCAGCGGAACCTCGAGATCACCCGGGGTACCAGGGGCAGGCCCGGTGACCCGACACTCCTCTCCATCCTCAACCTGACCGGCACTCCGATGGGAAGCCGGCTCCTCCGGCAGTGGCTCACGGCCCCGCTCCTCTCGGTCGACCGGATCAATGATCGGCTTGATGCGGTGGAGTTCTTTGCCGGAGACACCCCGGTCCGGGTGAAGATCAGGGATCTCCTTTCCAGGACTGCCGATATCGAACGGATCGCAGGCAGGATCGCCTGCCGGAACGCCTCCCCCCGGGACCTCATCTTTCTTGCGCGATCCCTCGAAACCGTGCCGGCTTTACGCGATGTCATTACCGGAAGGAATCTTCCCCCGATCCTGGCCGCGGCGTGCGATCATCTCGGGGATCCTGATCCGGTCGTCTCCCTCATCAGGCTGGCGATTCATGAAGACCCGCCGGTATCTGTCCGGAACGGGGGGATATTCCGGGCCGGATATGATGCCCGTCTTGATTCGCTCCGGACCCGGTCATCGCGGGGAAAGGAATGGATCATTGCCCTGCAGCAGCAGGAGCGGGAACGGACCGGGATCCGGTCACTCAAGGTTGCCTATAACTCCGTATTCGGATACTATATCGAAGTGACCCGGCCGAACCTGCACCTGGTCCCCCCCGAATACGAGCGGAAACAGACGACCTCAACCAGTGAACGGTTCACCCTGCCGGAACTCAAGGAGCAGGAGGCGGCTATCGCCACCGCTGAGGAGGGGCTCTGTGCCCTTGAACAGGAACTCTACGATGAACTGCTCAACCTTCTTGCCGGGAGCATGCCCCTGCTCCAGGCCATCTCCCGTGGCATGGCCGCCTTCGATATCTTCTCTTCGCTTGCGGAGGCAGCAGTCCGCAACCGGTACACCCGCCCGGTGCTGGACACTTCTGCGGACATCCTGATCAGGGAGGGGAGGCACCCGGTGGTGGAACGCATGGAGGGAGTCTCCTTTGTCCCCAATGACACCACGCTTTCGTCAAGCGGAGAACAGATCCTGATCATCACCGGCGCCAACATGGCCGGAAAATCCACCTACATGCGGGCCGTTGCCCACATCGTCATCATGGCCCAGACAGGCTCCTTTGTGCCGGCCGCCCATGCCCGGATCGGGCTGGTGGACCGGATCTTCACCCGGGTAGGGGCTTTTGACGACCTGGCCAGCGGCCAGAGCACCTTCATGGTGGAGATGCTCGAGCTTGCCAATATCCTGAACAACGTGACCAAAAAGAGCCTGGTCATCCTCGATGAGATTGGAAGGGGAACCAGTACCATCGACGGCTACTGCATTGCGCGGTCGGTACTGGAGTTTCTCCATGGTAAAGGGCAGGCCGGGCCCCGGACACTGTTCGCAACCCACTTCCACGAGATTGTTACCGCCGAATCCGACCTGAAGAGGGTCAGGAACTACCACTTCGCGGTAAAAGATACCGGCAGAGAGATCGTTTTCCTCCGCACGCTCATTCCCGGGGCGACCGAACGGAGCTACGGCATTCACGTGGCCACGCTTGCCGGGGTGCCTCCCCGGGTGACCGATCGGGCTGCCGCCCTCCTCGATGAACTGATGAGAGGGGAAGGGGGACCGGGCGGCAGGGTGAAGCGGTATACCCAGATGCTCCTGGTCGATGCGCCGCAGGCACCCCTGGATCCGGTCATCACCGATCTCCGTGACCTGGACCCCGACAGTATGACCCCCCGGCAGGCTCTCGATTCTCTCTACGAACTCCACCGGAAAGCCGGAGGGCGGAAGGGGGTGGACCATGGTGGATGAACCCCGGTGCAGGATTCGTCAGCTCGATGAGGCCACTATCAGCAGGATCGCCGCCGGAGAAGTGGTGGAGCGGCCGGCATCGGTGGTGAAGGAACTCTGTGAGAATGCCCTCGATGCCGGTGCATCGGTCATCGATATCGGGATCTCCTCCCGGGATGGGCAGATTACCGGAATAAGGGTCACGGATGATGGCTGTGGTATGAACCCGGAGGAGGGCCGGCTTGCCTTCTCCCGCCATGCAACGAGCAAGATCCGGGAGATCGATGATCTCCCGACCTGCACAACCCTGGGATTCCGGGGAGAGGCCCTGGCCAGCATTGCCGCGGTCTCCCGCGTCATCCTGGTCACGCGGGAGAAGGGAACGGGGGTGGTCTCCGGCATCCGGCTGGTGAACCAGGGCGGAACCATAACCGGGGAGCAGGAGACCGGGTGCCCGGAAGGGACGAGTATTACCGTTGAGGATATCTTCTACAATACCCCTGTCAGGAGAAAGTTCCAGCGGTCCCGTGCCGCTGAAATCGCACTGATCACTGGTATGGTCGAGCGTCTGGTGATCACCCATCCCCACGTCGCTTTCAGGCTGACGGTTGACGGACGGGAAAAGCTATCCGTTCCGGGTGGAGGAGGGCTGTATGACGCGCTCATTCACCTCTTTGGCCTCGAGCTTGCCGGGAAGCTCGTGGAGGTTTCGGTCGAAGGGGAGCGGGTCGGTGTCCGGGGATTCATTTCGGTCCCCGACCTTTCCCGGAAGAACCCGTACCAGATCTTTCTCTCGGTGAATTCCCGTGCCGTCTCATCCCGTGCCCTTATATCCGCCATAAGGGAGGCATACGGCACGCTCCTGCCCGGTGACCGCTATCCGGTGGCATTCCTCGATCTCATCATTCCGGAAACCGAGGTCGACGTCAATGTCCATCCCACAAAACGGGAAGTCCGGCTCTCGCACGAAGAGATAATTCTCCAGGAACTTGCGACACTCCTCGGGGATGTGCTGCGGTCCCGGCTCCTCATTCCCGAGAAAGATGCCACCAAAGCTGCCGCCCGGCCTGCCCCCGGCGATACCCTCCCCCCGATCCGGTATCTTCCATCAGATCACGCTGCGACCGGGGTGAGGGAACCCCTGTTGCGGGGGCAGCTCATGACGGAGCGGCAGCTCAGGCTGACCGAGCCGGGTTCAGAAGAACCTGCATCTGACCTGATCCCGGACCTGAGGGTCATCGGGCAACTCTCGAACCTCTATATCCTCTGTAGCACTCCTGACGATGATCTCCTCCTGATCGATCAGCATGCCGCCCATGAACGGATCCTCTACGAGCAGGTCGGTACCTGGCCGGCATTCCGGGACCGTGCCCAGGAGCTGATCGAGCCGGTGATCATTCAAATCTCCCCGCGGGAGGCTGATATGTTCTCTCTTGCCCTCCCGGTCCTGAAACGGGAAGGATTCGCAGTTGAGCCG
>JAAEES010000005.1 GCA_013415575.1 Methanomicrobiales archaeon
CCCGATATCCCCGGAGAGGAACCATCCGTCAGGGAGGAACGATTCAGCCGTAGGGCCTGTCAGCCCCCAGTAGCCCTGCGCCACTGAAGGCCCCCGGAGTGCAACCTCGCCGTTTTCCCCTGGCGGCAGGGTGATGGCCGGGTCAGCAGGGTCCACGATCTTCACCTCCGAGTACCCGACCGGGACCCCCACACTCCGGAAGTTCCCCCGGAGTCCGGGAACTCCGGGCAGGGTGACGGTGCCAGTACCGACTACAACCGTCTCCGAGAGACCGTAGGCATTTGCCACCGGGATGGCATACCGCTGATCGAAGGCCTCCCAGATGGTGGGGAGAAGCTGCCCCCCGCCGCTGATGATTACCCGGACAGAAGACAGGTCTTCCTCCGTTCCGGCCGGAGCATTGCAGAGCGAGTGAATCACCGGTGGCATGCCAGAGAGCACGGTAATCCGGTATTCCCGGCACCATTCCAGGTACTCCGGAAGGGAGAACCGTTCCATGGTGACATACGTCCCGCCGGCCCGAAGGACGGAAAGCCCCCAGCTCACGCCGACGTGTCCCATGGGGTAGATTCCCAGATACCGGTCGTCATGGGTCACTGAGAGCACCTCGCGCTCGGTCTCCAGTGCTGCGATCCAGTTCCCATGGGTGAGCATTGCACCCTTGGGGCGCCCGGTTGTTCCTGCGGTGTACTGGAGCTGGCAGAGATCGTCGTACCGGCAGTTGACGGCCCGGAATGGAGTGATGTTCGCAATGTCCGGCTGCCTGTCCTCATCAATAGTGAATACGGCTGCCAGTCCGGGAGCCTGGTCCCTGACCGCATTCACCACTCCGGCACCATCGCTTCCATGAATCATCCCCCGGGCTCCGGCATCGGTCAGCATATGAAGAAGTTCGTCCTCCTGGAATGCGATATTGGCCGGGACTGCCACGCCCCCAATCCTCCAGATGGCGAAGTAACTGATCAGGTAGGCTGGAATACTGTCGAGGTAGATGCAGACCCGGTCTCCTTTCCCGATTCCGAGCTCCATCAGGCTCATGGCCAGTCGATTTACTTCAGCCAGGAGCTCCCGGTATGAATAGCGTATCCCGCGGGAGGGGGCAATCAGTGCAGGCCGATCGCTGATCAGCGCGATATTGTCAAGAAATGTGGTGATATTCGGCATCTGAAGGTTCCCTGCCTGCTATAAACTATACAATAGTGTATACAATTGTCCATCCTGATATTTTTGTATTGCGAAAAAAATTACTGGTATTCCGGCGGTTGCACCTCGCGGGGAAGCCCTCCCTTGAAATGCTGCTGTATCCGGGAATAGAACTCACGCAGCCGTTCATTCATGGTCGGATGCACTTTATCCAGGCTCTGCTCGAAGTGTCGGAGTGTGACCGTCGTTACCTTTTCCCGCATGGCAAAGATCCCTGCCTCGCGGCAGAGAGCTTCAAGATCTGCACCGACATATCCGTCGGTCCGCTCTGTAATCGCCGAGATGACGCTATCCCGGGGTTCATCACGGAGGGAGAGGGCCCGTTCCATCATATGGTCCACCAGGAACTTCCTCCGTTGTCCCCGGTTGAGTTTTCCCTCTTTCTCAGCGACGATTTCCCCGGCAGCAGAAAGAGCTTCTTCAAGTGTGAACTCCCGGGAAGTCCCGAGGCGTTCGAGTATGGCATCGAGAGCAGTCTCGTCATATGGTCCGGTATTATCAACCAGGACCTCGAGCAGGGAACCCTCAACGGGGGTGTATCGCAGATGAATGGAGAGGATCTTCTTTCTCCCCTCCCGATCCGGTTCTCCAATGTAGACGAGGCGATCGAACCGTCCCGCCCGGAGCAGGGCGGGATCGACGAGCGTGGGCTGGTTGGTGGCCCCCATGACCACCACATCCTTCAGCTCTTCGAGACCGTCAATCTCAGTCAGGATCTGGTTCAGCACCGTCTCCATCACGTGCGAGCCGAGTTCGGAACCGCGGGCAGGGGCAAGGGCATCGAGCTCATCGAAGAAGATGATTGACGGGGCGACCTGCCGGGCTTTCTTGAAGATCTCCCTGACCGCCCGTTCACTTTCCCCGACCCACTTGGAGAGGAGCTGGGGTCCCCTGATGGCAATAAAATTGGCCCCGCTCTCGTTGGCAACCGCCTTCGCGATCAGTGTTTTCCCGGTTCCCGGAGGTCCATACAGGAGGACCCCCCGCGGCGGGTTGATGCCAAGCTCATCGAACCGTGCCCGTTCGGTCAGAGGAAGTTCCACGGCTTCGCAGACTTCCTGCTTTGCCTCTTCAAGCCCCCCGACATCGTTCCAGGTCACATGGGTGACTTCCAGCATCACCTCCCGCATTGCGCTCGGGCTGACATCCCGGAGAGCAGACCGGAAGTCTCCTGCGTTGACCTCCATCCGGTCGAGGATCTCCTGCTCAATCTCATCAACGTCGAGATTGATCTCAGGGAGATAGCGCCGCAGGGCACGGATGGCCGCCTCACGGGCAAGGGCGGCAAGATCGGCCCCCACAAACCCATGGGTCCTCTGTCCAAGCCTCTCGAGGCTCACATCCTCGGCAAGCGGCATTCCGCGGGTATGGATCTTCATGATATCGATCCGGTCCGGTTCGCTCGGAACCCCGATCTCGATCTCGCGATCGAAGCGTCCCGGACGTCGGAGTGCAGGGTCGATGGCATCAACCCGGTTGGTGGCGCCGATAACCACCACCTGCCCCCGTTCCTCGAGCCCGTCCATCATGGTGAGGAGCTGGGCGACCACCCGGCGTTCCACCTCGCCGGTCACTTCTTCCCTCCGCGGTGTTATGGAGTCCAGTTCATCGATGAAGATTATGGAGGGGGCATTCTCCTCAGCCTCTTCAAAAATCTCCCGGAGCTTCTGCTCGCTCTCCCCGTAGTACTTCGAGATTACCTCCGGGCCGGCAATTGAGATGAAATGTGCCCCACTCTCGCTCGCCACCGCCTTGGCAATCAGCGTCTTTCCTGTTCCCGGCGGACCGTAGAGGAGAACCCCTTTCGGCGGTTCAATCCCCAGCTTCTGGAAGAGCTCAGGGTGGCGCATCGGGAGCTCGATCATCTCCCGCACCCGTTGCAGCTCGTCCTTCAGCCCGCCGATATCCTCATAAGAGATCCGTTTCAACCCCTCAAAACCCGCGGCCGGTTTCTCGCTGAACTCTATCTCAGTATTCTTGGTGATGATGACAGCCTGCTCCGGCTCGATCTCGACAACCTTATAGGAGACAATCTGGGGCTGGAGAAACGGCAGCCCGATCATGATGGGTACCGAATCGTTCTTGACCACCGGAAAATCGATCAGGGCATTCAGGACGTTCGGGTTGTTGCTGACCGGGATGTTCCTGGGCAGATCTTCAGGAGGGGCAAGAACAACCCTTTTTGCCTCGATCTCGTCCTTGATGGGGCTGATCCGGACCGTGTCTCCGATGCTCACACCGGCATTGGTTCGGGTGAAATTGTCGATCCTGATCTTGTTCTGGTTCCAGTCCTCTACCAGGGACCGCCAGACCTTGGCAACCGTCCGCCGCTTCCCTTCCACTGAAACGATATCGCCGGGAGATATTTTCAGGTACAGCATGGTTTCAGGGTCGAGCCGGGCCTTTCCACCACCCTGATCCCCGGGGTATGCGCTATCGACCTTCAGAAAAATCTCGGGCATCACCTTAAAAGTCATATACACAGGGATTTATAGATACTGTTGATTTATGCGCCTGCTCGTCTTTGATCCCTTCCGGGGTGCTTCTGGGGATATGGTCACCGCAGCCCTCCTGCATCTCGGTGCAGACAGGGAGGCCGTGGTATCGGCAATGGCCTCAGTGGTCGGTGAGCCTGAGATAACCCTGGTGGACCGGTCCGGAATCCGTGGCCTCTCCCTGAAAACCCGTGCCCGGCCTGTCCGAAGGACATTCGATGAGGTTATCAGCCGGGTGAACAGTGCCCGTGCCCCGGAACAAGCAATTGCCATGGCCATCCGGGTTTTTATGCGAATCGACCGGGCAGAGCGTGAAATTCACGGGGAATCGGCCCACTTTCACGAGGTCGGAGCGGATGACGCCGTCGCCGATATTGTCGGGGCCTGCACCGCATTCGATTCACTTGACCCGGATGGCTGCGTTGTTCTCCCGGTTTCCCTTGGCGGAGGGTCGATCTCCGGTACCCATGGAACCTACCCGGTTCCAGCTCCTGCCACCCTTGCGATCCTCCGGGAATCGGGACTTTCTGTATCTCTCGGAACCGTTTCTGACGGTGAACTCTGCACACCCACAGGAGCAGCTCTCCTCTCCGAGTTCTCAACCCTCCCGGGTCTCCGTGATCTCAGGTACTCCGTGCTCGCTGTCGGATATGGTGCAGGTTCCCGGAACCCGGAGGATATTCCGAACGTTCTAAGGGCCATGGTTATCGACTCTTCCGATCCAGGGGAGACGGATGCCGTAGATATCCTTGAGACAAATGTCGATGATGTGAGTGCCGAGGTCATCGCCTACACCTTCTCACGATTGGTCGGCGAGGGTGCTTATGATGTAAGCGCCTTCCCCTGCACTATGAAGAAGGGGAGACCCGGGCACCTCATCCGGGTCGTTGTACCGGCGGGGGCCGGGGAGCGTCTGGCCTCCGTCATGGCCAGAGAACTGGGTACCCTCGGGATCCGCTGCATCCCGGCGGTGCACCGATTTGCAGCTGAGCGCTCGGTCCGGGAGGTGCCGGTGATCATCCAGGGAAGGGAGCGAATGGTGCATGTGAAATGCGCTCTCCTCGGCGGACAGATCTTCTCACTCAAAGCTGAGTACGATGATACCAGCGCCATTGCAAAGGAGACAGGAATCCCGGTGCGGACCATTGCCCGGATGGCCGAATCCAGGGCCTGGGAACTGGTCAGGAATCCGGATTGATGAACGACGAGCGGTTGAGCACCGGTGTTCCCGCCTTTGACGCCCTCCTTGGCGGAGGTCTTGAACCAAGGGTCATCACCCAGCTCTACGGGGGACCAGGCAGCGGGAAGAGTGTGCTGTGCATCATCGCAGCGGTCAGCTGTCTGCGAGCCGGAAAGGGGGTAATCTTCATCGATACGGAAGGATTCTCTATTGAACGATTCCGGCAGGTTGCCGGGGAAGAGGCCGAAGCACTCGCCCGCGAGCTCATCCTCTATGAACCCCATGATTTCGAACAGCAGGGGATTATGATCGCGGGTATCGGGCGCCACCTGGTCGGGGGCAGGATTGGTCTCATCGTCATGGACTCGGCCACAGGCCTCTACCGCACCCAGCTGGACAAGGGTTTGGACACCATGCAGCGCTTATCCAAACAGATCATTCATCTCCTCGGGTATGCCAAAAAGCACAACATCCCGATCATCATCACCAACCAGGTTTACATGGATGTCCAGAGGAACGTCTTTGTCGGTCTCGGCGGCACCGCACTCGCCCATATCTCCAAGGTCATTGTGCGGATCGACCGGATGAACGGAAGCAGGAGGGCCGTTCTTGAAAAACACCGGTCGCGCCCTGGCGGCGGTTTGTTTATTTTCGACATCGTAGAACGGGGCATCGCGGTCCGGGAGCGTGCATATGATACCCGCTAGGGGAAAAGGACAGAGATGTTCATCGCCGGGGGTGGGGAAGGCCGTTTTTACCGTCTCCGTACTCCTGGCCCTGCTGATGCTTGCCGGCTGTGCAGACAACTCCGGCGGAGGCACTGATGAGTCCTGGCGGACAACAGAGCTCACCGATGTCCGCACCGGTGAAGTCTTCTCGGTGAGTATGTACCCTGATCGCCCGGTGCTCATCCAGACCTTTACCATCACATGCCCGGTCTGTATGATGCAGCAGGAGGAGATTACCCGGCTGGAGCGGGAGGGGGCCGTCCCGTTTGTCCTGATAGGTCTTGATGTCGACCCGAACGGTGACAATGGATCGCTCCTCCGTTACACTGAACAGAAGGGGTATACCGGCCGGTATGCCCGTTCGCCTCCCGGCATGACCCGATCGCTGGTCGATCGGTTCGGGATGACCGTACTCTCCCCGGCCCAGGCTCCGCTCATCCTGGTGTGCCCGGACGGCCCGGCAGGGCTCCTCTCCCCGGGAATCAAGAGCGCCGCAGATCTCGCGCAGGTTCTCTCCGGGTGCCGGTAATGCTCCCGGACTGGGGCGTGGCATTCACCGCCGGGCTCCTTGCACCACTTGGGGCGGTATGCGTCCTTCCCCTCTATCCCGGATACATCTCCTTCCTTTCCGGGCAGGCCGGGGCTGCAGAAGGACTGCGGGCGCGTGTCATCCTCGGCCTCATTGCCGGTGGGGGAATTCTCGTCTCCATGCTTGCCTTCGGACTGATCGTGGTATCGCTCCTCGCTCTGCCAATTTCCGGTGCTCTGGGCATCATCTCACCCGCCGCCTATACCGTGCTCCTGGTCCTCGGTCTGCTCCTCATCAGCGGCCGGAGCCCGGAGATCCCTCTGCCGGCACCCCGGATCCCTGCTGAGAAGGGGCCGTTTCTCGGCGCTTTCTTGTTCGGCCTCTTCTTCGGGATTCTTATCCTTCCCTGCAATGCGGCCCCGGTGGCCATCCTGCTCGCCCTGTCCACCAGTGCACTGGGTTTCCTCTCCAGCCTGGCAAGCTTCATCCTGTTCGGTGCAGGGATGGCCGTACCACTTGTCGCCATTTCCGCTGTATCGGCCTTGAAGGGGAACCAGATAACGGACATGCTCGTGAATCACCGGCGAACTATCAACCTGCTGACCGGCATTCTGATGGTCGCGGTGTCTGTGTACTACCTCTTCGGGGTCTTCCGTGTGCAGGATATGATATAGAGGGGAACCCTCCCTTCACCGAACCGGGGGTGGGGATCAGTCAAGGGGGTTCGAGAAGAGCGATAGTGGTCCGGTGGCTGGACCGGCACCGGAATCCGTTGACAGGAGAGTAGGGAACCTGTTCAGAAGCTGATGACTCCCTTGAACACCGTTGTTGCGGGGCCGGTTGTCCTCGTAACCTCTCCAAGGTGGATAATGAGGGGCCCCCCCTTCGTCTCGACAGTGATCGGAGAGCTGGCAAACCCGAGACGATGAGCGATAGCTGCAGCGGCCGTTGCCCCGGTCCCGCAGGAGAGCGTCTCTCCCTCGACTCCCCGCTCAAAGGTCCTGATCCTGAGGGTGTTTCCTCCTGACCGCTCCACAAAATTGACATTTGCCCCTTTGGGAAATGTCCGGTGATGCCGGATCGCGGGACCGGCCTCTTCCGGATTGACAGATTCGACATCATCCACGAACACGACCGCATGAGGTACCCCGGTGTTCACTGCATACACCTCGGAGCCTTCTATGGTTTCCCGGTATTCCCCCTCACCGGTCGCCGGGATGTTTTTCCGGTCAAACTTCGGTTCGGGCATATCGATGGTGGCCATGAAGGTATCATTTTCATACCCCATCTCCACCCGGATGATTCCGGCCATGGTCTCGACCGAGCAGATTTTCTCAACATATCCGGTATCGTAGGCGTACTTGGCAAAACAGCGGATTCCATTTCCGCACATCTCGGCTTCGCTTTCGTCCGGCTGGAAGAGGCGCATCCGGAGGTCGGCCTTCGCTGACCGCTGGAGGTAGAGCACTCCGTCCCCACCGATGCCAAATCGCCGGTCACAGTACAGGGCGGCAAACTGGGCCTTCATCTCATCCGGAATGCACTGGCACCCGTATTCATCGATCAGGATAAAATCATTCCCGTTTCCATGCAGTTTCATGAATTCCAGATCCATACGCTCTCCTCGGTCAGATGTTCTCCCGTATACCGGGGACTTTGTTCATTTCGCAGTAATCGTCCATACACCCTCCAGCAGTGACACCTTTCATGCCCATACCGTGTCCTGGAAAACAAGGCAGATACAGACCGGGTGTGGGACTGGGGGCAGGTACCTCTCCCTGCTGATACGCCGGATGGTTTCCTCCGGGATAACCTCCAACCTGTCCGGCCTCCGCAACGCTCATGGCACCCCTCCAGTCCCCGTCAGGTCCGCCCCGGTGAACTCGCCGATCTCCCACCCCAGGTAATCCCTGATAATGAGGTAAGCCATCTGAGGGGGGATCGCTCCTTGTTCGGTCACTATCAGGTCAATATATCCCGCAGGGGTCACATCGAATGCCGGGTTCCGCACCCTGACCCTGGGGAGCGCTGCAGCAGTTACCGTGGGCAGCACTTCAGCCGCCTCCCGTTCCTCGATCTCAATAAATTCGCCGAGAATGGTTCGGGGAGCAAATTTATAGGTCTCTGCTGCAACCATCACCGGGGTCCGTGATTCATGAGCAGCCAGCGCGATCTGCGATGTCCCGATTTTGTTGATCACCGCACCATTTACCGTGATAGCGTCGGCCCCTACCACCACAAGGTCGACTTCCTTCATGAAGTACCGGGCTGCAGAATCGACGATGAAGCTGGTGGCAATCCCCGCATCGTTCAGGGTTCTGATGGTGAGGAGGCCCTGGTTACGGGGCCGGACCTCGGTGGCAACGACTTCGAACCTGGTGCCGTTCCGGTGGGCCTGGAGGAGGCAGGCGAGCGCAGTCTCGGAGTTGCAGTGGGTCATCACCACATCCCCGTCCCTGATGTGCCGTGCCCCGATCCTTCCAATCCGATCGACGGCCTCACCGGATATGCTGATGAAACGGGTGCAGGCCGCGGAGAACCGCACTTTTGCCTCGGTTACCGATTGAATGTCATCGGAGAGCGAGCCCATGACCAGGTGAATGGCGTTCGGGAGGGAGACTGCCGTCGGTCTCGTAGAGAGCAGTATATCCGCGGCCTGTTCCATCCCCTCCCTGAACACCCGGAGATCCGTGGCAGTACTCCGTTCTGCGCGATCCTTCAATGCAGCAACCGCTGCACGGGCAATCCTGCCTGCGCCCCGGATTTCCATCTTCTTTATTTTCTCTGCAGTATCAGTTACGGTCATGGGCGTGTAATCATAACATGCCAATCTGTTCCAAAGAACTTTGCGGGATAATCCATGTCGGTTGCCGTGGTATTTGACAGTGCAGGAACGCTCCTCCATACCTACCGGGTGGCAAAGAACATAGCTCTGCAGCAGCTCCTGCCGGGAATCGAGACCGTCACCCTGACGTTCAGTTCCCCGGAGCGGGTTCTCGTTGTCATTCATGTCCACTCACGGGAGGTCATCGCCACGGCACCGTCCGAGCTCCTCTCATCATACCTCGTTGCGCATCATGCCGGGTTTGGCATCAGCTGCACGCGGAAAATCACCACGGCCGATGAGATTGGGGATGCGCTGTATACCGACACGAAGGCTACCGTTGGTGACCTCCAGGATTGTATCAGGAATGTCTGGGCGGTCTGTAAGAGGGAAGCGGTGGTCACCCTCAACAGCGGAGTGATCCTGAACATGGCCTCGAAATCGATCGAGTTTACTGTAACTACCGGGGGGAGACCTTTTGAGGGGGCAACAGAGGCAGTGCGGGAACTCCACAGCCTCGGAATCCCGACTTTTATCGCGTCAGGAGACCGGGTTGTCAAACTCGAGAGGATGGCCGATCACATGGGCATCCCCCGGGACAGGGTTTTCGGGGTGGCAACGCCCACCGTCAAAGCCCAGATAGTGACTGATCTCAAAGAGGAGTATGACAAGGTGGTGATGGTGGGAGATGGGATCAATGATCTCTGTGCCATGAAACGGGCGGATGTTGCCATTCTCTCGGAGCAACAGCCAGGGGATAAACCGGCCGAACTCTACCTGGCCGCCCACCATATCGTGAATAACGTCAGGGATGTGGTTGAAATCGTAAAAAACCTGGTGGATGCCTAGTCACCGGGTTTTGTCTTTATATAAAAAGTAATATGCCCTGAATGCAACATTAGGATATGAGAGGAGAGGAATGAAGCCACTTATCACGGTAGAAAATCTCTGCATGGACTTTGACGGCAAACGAGTCCTTGATAATATTTCTTTTGAGATAGGAGAAGGCGAGGTCCTCGGGATCATCGGACGGAGCGGAGCCGGAAAAACCGTTCTTATGCACCTGATTCGGGGCGTTGAACAACCGCCCACATCAGGGTCTATCGTATACCATATTGCTGCCTGCGCATCCTGTGAGTTTGTGGGCGTCGGGAGCGCTGCCGGGAGCCCGTGTCCGCGCTGTGGTGGTGCGATGAAGGCACAGGATGTTGACCTCTGGGATGAGGAAAACAGCCACCTGAAACGACAGATCATGCGGAGCACCGCGATCATGTTCCAGCGGACCTTCGCGCTGTATGGAAACGACAGGGTGATCGAGAATGTCATCCACGCGCTGGATGATATCGAGTATCCCCAGGAGAAGTGCATCAGCAGGGCCGCCGACCTCCTCGACCAGGTCCGCCTCTCCCACAGGATGATGCACATTGCCAGGGATCTCTCCGGTGGCGAGAAGCAACGGGTGGTGCTCGCCCGGCAGCTCGCCAAGGAACCGTTCCTCCTCTTTGCCGATGAGCCGACCGGAACCCTTGATCCGCAGACCGCCCACCTCGTCCACAATATGCTGATCGAGGCAGCAAACACCAACAATATGGGGATGGTGGTCACCTCTCACTTCTCACAGGTCATCGAGGATGTGGCCGACCGTGCGATGCTCCTCGATGATGGCAAGGTGGTCAGTCTCGGGAGTCCTGCTGAAGTCATCAATACATTCATGGAAGGCCTCTCTGACACAGAAGAATACGAAACCCCGGAACTGGGTGACAACATCCTGATCGCCCGTGATGTGTACAAGCGGTACATATCCGTCGACCGTGGCGTTGTGAAAGCGGTGAACGGGGTAACCTTCGAGGTGGCCGGACGGGAAATTTTCGGCATTATCGGGAAAAGTGGTGCCGGGAAGACCACCCTCTCCCGTATAATTTCAGGGATCATCGAACCAACGTCCGGAGAGATGAATATCAGGATCGGGGATGACCTCGTCGACATGACCAAGCCCGGGATCGAGAACCGGGGGCGGGCGAAAGGGTACATCGGGCTGCTCCATCAGGAGTACGATCTCTATCCCCACCGGACCGTTCTCGACAACCTCACCGATGCCATCGGCCTTGAATTCCCAAAGGAGCTCGCAATGCGGAAAGCCATCCTGACCCTCCGGATGGCGGGATTCACCGAGGCCAAGAGCAGGGAGATCCTGGAACGCCACCCGGGACAGCTCTCGGAGGGGGAGCGACACCGGGTGGCCCTCGCCCAGGTACTCATCCGTGAGCCGAGGCTGATTATCCTGGACGAGCCGACCGGTACCATGGACCCGCTGACCAAGATCGATGTCAAACACTCCATTCTCCATGCCAGGGATGAGATGGATGAAACGTTCATCGTGGTCTCGCATGATATGGAGTTTGTCAAGGATATCTGTGACCGGCTGGCCCTCATGAGGGGGGGCAAGATCATCGAGATCGGAAAGACCGATGATGTCCTGGCCATTCTTACTGAAGAAGAACGAAAGATCATGGGGAAGGCTGAAGTGAAGGGATGACCGCCATCACCGTCCATCTCGATGGGGAACAGCTCGAGATAGAAGGTGAGAAACGGTTGGGGGCGGTCATACCTGACCGTGATCCGCGCTGTAGCGTTGCCGTGATCCGCCCTGCGTCGCGGGAATCGGCCCTGACTTCCAGTTACCGGATTACCACCACCAGAGGAGAGATCACCGTTGAGCCCTCCGGGGAAGGGGCGCAGGTCTTTGATGCTCCTCTGTTTTCCAAGCCGCACCAGTTGCACTGGCACGACCGGTATGCCGCGGCATTCGGCCCATTTTCCCGCGATATCAGTCCAGCACGGACTCCCCGTCTCTATGAACGGGGCGACGTTATCCTCGGTTGTGGCGGCTATGATCCCAAACGCTCATACCTGATATTCTCCAAGATGCGCCACTCTGCAGACTTTGGTGCGGGTGGCGACGGGGGTATCATCGGAAGGGTGGTCAGCGGCATGGGGGTACTCGACCGGTGGACAACGGGTGATGCGATCACCCGTATCGAGCAGGTGATCAGCTGGGCGGATACCACCCGGTCCTTCACCACGGCGGATCGTGACCTCGTCCTTGAGGACGGCATGGAGATCGTGACCCGGATGGTGATCAGCGCCCAGGGGTTCTCAACTGCTGCTATCGACACCAGCACTGCAGAGAGCGTCGAGCACCTGCTCATCGCGCTCCGGGGGGGGCCGTTTACGGTGAGCCGGGCGGGGAGCACCCATATCGTGGACCTCTCCCGGAGTGAGACTGATGTTCCACAGGAACTCCGTCTCCCGCGCAGGGAAGGGATCGTGACCGTCCGCACCAGTGGAAAGAGCAGGGGGAGCATCTACATCTACACCGATGACATTCCCGCATCCCCTGCACACACCGTGGTCGGACAGGTGACCCACGGCATCGAACTCGCCCGTATCGCCCGTGAAGGCGATATCCTGTGCGTGGACATAGAGCCTGAACGGTTTGACCTGATCGGAAAATCCCTCTCGCAGGCACGGGAGATTGCCGGAGAGCGTGGAATCGCCCTCTCCATTGACAGCGGGGAGGGAGAGCGGGTTGTTGTCGATCAGGTTCCTGCGACAACCCTCGAAAGCCTGCAGGCCCGCCAGGTTGAGCTCACCACGGTTCCCTTCGAGAGGGTGATCGACATCGCCCTCGATGATGCTCATGCCCCGGCATCCTGCGATATCTTTCGCAAGCTGACCGGACTCCACCAGCACCGGGTAGGAAGACTCCCCTTCTTCTTTCATTTCGAGGATGTTTATCTCTTCAAACCCTCCATACCAAAAGGGGTAAAGATCATCCCGGAGAATACTCCCGAAGACACGGTTCCTGCCGCGACGCTCGCCATCACCAATGACTCGAGGAGAGGATCGGGGCTGGTGGGGGTCCGGACCACCGACAACAGTGAATTCGGGCCGACCTCGGAGCCGTTCGAAGGAACAAATCTCATCGGGCGCATTCTTGAACCGGAAAAACTGAAGGATTACCAGGAGAAAGAGACGGTATTCATACGTGAGGCGGGGAAATGAAGGAATACAGGCCGCGATATGTTGGCACGGTTACCAAATACGTCTTTGTGGAATCGCCGGACATGACCCCGTCTGATCTCGCCATCAGGGCGTATGAGATCTCCCTGGGGGTTATGATCAAGGAGACTTGCTTTGGTCTCCAGATCACGGGAAACCAGGAGGAAGTGCATCAAATCGTTGCCCGCCTCAGGGAATTTGACCCGGCGCATATCTTTGTCAAGGACCGCGGGTTCCCCCCTGGTGATCCCCGGCGGTGCCGTGCCAATCTTGGCGGAGCCCGGCCGGGATACTACGGACACGAGTTCGAGATTTCCCTGATCAGGTATGTATCAAAAGGTATCGAGGAACTTCCGGGCAGGGCTCCGGATCAGGCTGTGCACCCGCCGAGAGCAGCCGGTCTGGCCAGACTGGATGCAAAAAAACTGCAGAAGATTATCGAATCACAGGAGTCCTGATCATGGCGAAGGTGTTCATTTACCCGACGACCAGCCTCATCCTCTCCGATTTGGTTGCCAGGTTCGGCCACCAACCGCTCTCCGCGGCACTCCAGGTGCGGGAGAAGATCCAGACTGCAGGTCTTGAATCCCCCCCGCTCCAGATTACTCCGGAAGACCCGAAGAAGGGCCTGAAGTATGCGGCGGTGGAGGTTCCTTCGGGAGTACGGGGACGGATGTCTCTCTACGGTCCGATGATCGAGGAAGCCGAGGCGGCAGTCATTATTCATGATGCCGATTTCTCCTTCGGCTGCATGGGATGTGCGCGGACGAATGAACTGATCCAGTTCCTGCTCAGAAAGCGGGAGATACCGATCCTCGACATCCGGTATCCGCGCAGCGATGACGAGGGTGTCGAGTTTGTGGCCGCCATAAGGAAATTCCTGCAGGATCTTCCGGGAGGCGGGGCATGAGCAAGGTCCGTATCGCCCAGCTCGCCTGCGGACCGGAATACAGCGGGGTGCAGAACGAGATTGCGGAGGCTGCACGATCCGTCGATGCCGAGATCTTCTTCCCGGATATCACTCTGAAGGATATCAGGTCCGGGTATGATATGTTCGGCCTCGATGTTCGGAGCCCGGATCTGAAACTCGCCATTGCCCGGGCACGAGCACTCGTGGAAGGAAAGGTCGAGGCCGATGCCGTCTTTATTGCCACCTGTTTCCGGTGTGCCGAAGCGGCAATTGTGCGAAACGAATTGCGGCGCTACATCCACGAGAATTCACGTCTTCCGGTGGTCAGCTATTCCTTTACCGAGCGGACCACCGCAGGAACCCTGCTCACCCGGATGGAGGCCCTCACCACCATTGCCCGAAGGAGGGCTCTCCTTGCCCGTGAGGTGCAGGAAGGTCTCACACTGGGGGTAGACAGCGGGTCAAGCACCACCAAAGCGGTGGTGATGCGGGATAACCAGATCATCGGCACCGGATGGCTCCCCACCACCGCTGTTCTGAAGAGCGCTGAGGACGTTATCGAACTTGCGCTGAAGGAGGCGGGGGTAACCCGCGACGAGATCCAGGCAACCGGAACCACCGGATACGGACGGTTTCTGGTCGGTGAAAAGATCGGTGCAGATCTCATTCAGGAAGAGCTCACCGTCAATTCCAAAGGAGCCGTCTATCTTGCCGATTCCCAGCACGGTCCGTCCACCGTCATCGATATCGGCGGCATGGACAATAAGGCCATTAGCGTGCAGGACGGCATTCCGGGTACATTCACTATGGGCGGCATCTGCGCAGGAGCAAGCGGTCGGTTTCTTGAGATGACCGCAAAACGACTGGGCGTGGATATCACCGAACTTGGCCCGCTTGCCATGAAAGGGATGTCGACCATGGTCCCCATGAACAGCTACTGCATCGTATTCGGAACCCAGAGCCTGGTCAATGCTCTCGCCGCCGGGAGCTCCCCGGAAGATGTTGCCGCCGCTGCCTGTCACAGCGTTGCAGAACAGGTCTTCGAGCAGCAGCTTCAGGAGGTCGACATCAAGGAGCCGGTGATCATGGTCGGGGGCACCTCGCTCATTCAGGGGCTGGTCCGGGCGATGGGGGACCTGCTGCAGACGGAAATTGTCGTCCCTCACCACTCGCAGTATATCGGAGCCGTGGGATCCTCTCTGCTGGCCTCCGGGTTTATCAAGGGAACATAGATGGACGCGGTTGAGTACTTTGAGGTGGAGTGCACCGAAGAGACCGGAGGGAACTACTACCGCAGGATTGCGGATGTGGTGCTCCTCGATCACAATCTCCTGCGGGTGATCCGTAAACTCCACATCTTCATCGACCCGGAAGTCCCCATCTTCATCGCTGTCGGCGTCACCAAGAAGCTCCCCGGGATCGTCCGCCTCCGTGATTTTGCCGAAGTGATGGCAACAGACCAGAAGATCACCATTTCCATCGGTGATGAGACCTACCTTGCACCCCTCCTGCAGATCCTGTGGGAGCGATATGGCAAGGAGAACGTGTCGCAGCCTGACCGGTTCACCATCGTCCTCCCTGGCGACGTATCGGAATCCGGTGATCTTGAGGATATCCCGGTCTTTGATCCAAGTGAGTCAATTTATAAAGACCTTATCTATGCCCTGCTGGTGATCCAGCCCGAGGGATTCAAGGTCCGCCGCCAGTGGTACGGAAAGGAGAAGTTTTACCTGGTGGCCAGTGAGGACACCCTCCCCGAGGATATCGAAGAACTGGTTCGGGAGAAATTCGCCCTTATGGGGGAGCGCCTGTGAATCTTGTCCCCGTTACCTACAAGGGAGGTATTTACCGGCATGATGAGATCATCGATCTCATCGAAGACCTTGGCGGCTACATCATCCAGAAACATATCCTTGCCCAGGAGGTCGTGCTCCAGGCCCTGGTCCCAAAAGAAGACATCGCGCTGATCGCCGCAATCGCCAAGCCGTTGACCGGAGAGATCACACCATCACCTCTGGTGGGAACGGAGATTGCGGTGGTAACCATGAGTCTTGAGATCCACCACCTGCCCCATGCCTCGTGCGATGTCGCCGAGTATATCCGTAGGTTTGGGGCAAAGACCAACATGGTCGGCCTTGCACGGGGGTTCGGCAAGCGAATCGCCCAGATGAATGACGAGGAGCGGGATGTGATCAACGAGCATGACCTTGCCGTCTACCTGCTCGGCGACTTCGAGACCTGCATCAAGCAGAAATTTCAGGTACTCCGGCGGGGAATCGACGTACCCATTGTGGTGTGCGGTGGACCGTCCCGGGAAACCCTGCGACGGATCATCGAGCCGCCTGTTGACGGATATGTCGGGAATGTCGGACGGTTCATGCACCGCACCAAGGAGTCTGAGGAACTCGCCAAGCTCGATGAGGTGGTAGAAGAAATCACCCGTGTTCTTGACAGGAAGCGTGAAGAGATCGCAAAAGATCCTCCCTCTGTCTCTCCTGCACGCCTGATGGATATCATAACCACACAGGTTGAGGAGATTCACGAGGTCCTTTCACCGACTCCCATTACCGTTCAGATGCAGGGGCTCAGAGTGAAGCTTCCCTACGATACCTTTGCCCGGGTGGTGAGGGATATTTCTATCGAAGAGGGAATCACCATCGGGGAGATTGCAGATATTATCCCTTCGCGCATGCGGGATTATATCCTGATACGGATCAGGCCGTTTTCTGAAACCAATATCATGGTCTGAAGAGGGGGGAGTTCCTCTCTCACTGCATCACGATCCGGGCCAGCTCGAAGTACTGGTAGCCCGGAGCTCTGACCGGTTCGGTGGTAAATTTCCAGGTCTTTCCCGCCGGTACATACTCAACACTGGCATACGCATTGTCGAGAATATTCCCGTTCGCATCAAAGAGGGTATAGGTCACGTGGAGAAAGTTCAGGGATCCCGGACCATCGTTCTTGATCCTCCCCGAGATGGTCACCATTCCGGATGCATCTTTTGTCCCGGTCGCTTCAATGTAGGTGAGTGAGTTTTCCGGGGGTGCGGTGATAGGGACATATCCGTATGAGCGCTTGATATAGCCTGATGCAGGGACTTCTGCTGTAATACCCCTCCCGACTGATACGGTTGTCGGGACGGCCTGTATTGTCGCCGTTGCTACCGGGGTCTCCCCAGGACTGGTCGGTGGTGCCGGGCCTTCTCCTCCGGGATACGGTTCGAGGCATCCGGCCGAAAGAAGGATGATTGCGAGGATGAGCGCCAGGAGCAGAACGGCTGCGGGAGAAGAACGCAGGGTTGTCCTGAGCCTGATCATGAACGTCATACTGTAGGCTATTCTCACCGGGGAGATAAGTATCCTTTGGATAGCAGGGTCTGCGGTAAAAAAAGTTCAGATGAAATACAGGATCTGCAGCTTCCGGCTGATATCCGGTGTGATCCGGGAGATTCCGTGATGTTCCGCAAACAGTGAATCCTGCCGGATTGCCTCGCGGAGATCTTCATCCGTGATCCCGTAATCCTGATGCTGAACAGGTTCCTGGAAATAGATCCCCTCTTTTTCTGCTGAGTACCTCACGAGGAGCGGGCCATGGAGAAGATCCCTGACACCATAGTAGGCGGACCTGATGGGCTCACTTTCACTCGTGAGGCTGTTCAGTTGCCTGATCTCTTCGGGTGCCCCGTCATCACTCACCAATGATACGACCGGGGCCTGTCGCTGTTTCATCTCTGGACTGGGCATCATCATCATCACCGATGATGGAAGGTATTATCCTTCTATATTATATAATACTTTTTCAATAATGACATCAGGAAGAATATTTATTTTTTTTAAAGTCGCCAAATCGGGCCACCCCATCTCATTGATATGGCACCGGAACGATAGCTATGAATACTATGTCTGATCTGTCCGATTTTGAACAGAACCTCCGGCATATCAGTGAGCAGGGCGGGGAACAGACCGCGAAAGAATGGATGCAGAGCATCGAGGTCGAATACGGGCGGGCACCTCTGATCTTTAAGCGGATGGCAGAGCGGCCTGAAGTCCTGATCTCCCATCTCCTTTACAAAGGAACGGTCACCAGAACCAGCGCGATGGAGCCCAAGTATGTCGAACTCATCAGCATGGCGGTGGGAGCTGCCCTCAAGTGCCAGCACTGTACGAGCTACCACATGCAGGCTGCTGCGAAGAAGGGGGCTACCAGGGAAGAGATTCTCGAGGTGATCCTGCTTGCGGGGATGATCTCCAATTCGTCCGTCCTTGCCAACGCTTACCGGATCTTTGATGAGAAGATGGCCAAATGCATCCCCTGCGAGAGTAAAGGCATGGAAATAGAAAAGCAGGACTAGCCGGAGGGCTTCTTTCTTACCTGCGGTCTGCCGTCCTTCTCTCCCTCCTTCTTCACCGGCCGGATGAGGCACGTCCATGCATTCCCGATGAGGTCCTCTCTCCCTGTCTGGCGCAATCCCTCGGCGACCAGTTCCCGGTTCTTCTCATCCCGGTACTGGAGCATTGCCCGCTGGATCCTCTTTT
>JAAEES010000087.1 GCA_013415575.1 Methanomicrobiales archaeon
TAGCCCATCTTTGTGGCGATCTCCTTCATGATCACCCAGTCGAGCTTTGCCTGTCCCGGCGGAGCCTGTGCCGTTCTCCACATCTGGACCCGGCGCTCGGTGCTGGTCTGGGTCCCGTCCTTCTCTGCATAGCAGCAGGCAGGCAGGACCACGTCGGCCAGCTCGGCGGTCTCGGACATGAAGATGTCCTGCACCACCAGGAACTCGATGTTCTTGAATGCCTTCGCGACGTGGTTGAGGTCCGGGTCCGAGATCAGCGGGTTCTCGCCCATGATGTACATACACTTGAGCTCGCCGGGTTTGTCAGCGAGGACATCCATCATGGTCGTCACTTCGTACCCGTTCTTGGCCTCGCAGATACCGTCAGGGAATCCCCATGCGTCGGCAAACTTCTTGTGGGCCGCTTCATCGATGACTTTCTGGTAGCCGGTAAAGACCACCGGCAGCGCACCCATGTCGCAGGCGCCCTGCACGTTGTTCTGGCCACGCAGTGCGTTCACGCCGGTGCCCGGCCTGCCGAGGTTCCCGGTGAGCATCTGGATGTTGGCAACGGACCTTACATTGTCCACACCGGTGGTGTGCTGGGTGATTCCCATCGAGTAGAGAATTGCGGTTGCGCCCGACTTGGCGATCCACTCGGCAGCTGTCTTGAGCTGGGCGGCCGGTATCCCCGAAATCTTTGAGACGTTCTCAAGGGAGTAGTCCGGCTTCATGACCTCTTCCTTCAGCTTGTCGAAGTCCTTGCACCGCTTCTCGATGAACTCCTTGTTCTCCCAGCCGTTCTTCAGGATCTCCTGCATCAGGCCGTTGAAGATGGCGACATCCGATCCGGACCGGAACTGCATGTAGAGGTCGGCCTGCTTCCCGGTGGGGGTAAGGCGTGGGTCGGCGTAGATGAGCTTCGCACCGTTGGCCTTGGCCTGCATCACTTTCCGGCCGATCAGCGGGTGCTGCTCAAAGGTGTTGCTCCCGATGATGAAGAGGCACTTGGACTCGGCAATGTCCAGGATGGAGTTGGTCATGGCTCCCGAGCCGAAGGTTGACGCGAGCCCGGCGACCGTGGATGCGTGGCAGAGCCGTGCGCAGTGGTCGATGTGCCGGGTCTTCATCACACCGCGGGCGAACTTCATCATGGCGTAGTTCTCCTCGTTGGAGACACGGGCAGAGGAGAGGCAGGCACACTCGTCAGGCTTGTACTGCTTGAACTTCTTGGCGATCAGGTCGTAGGCCTCATCCCAGCTCGCCTCGACGAACTTGCCGTCCTTCTTGATGAGCGGCGTTGTCAGGCGGTCGGGGCTGTTGACAAACTCGTGGGCATAGGTACCCTTGGGGCACACCTTGCCTTCATTGACAGGAGAGCGGTGATAGGGTGCGGTACCGATCACCTTCCCGTCTTTGACCACGAGGTTAAAAGTGCAACCGGTCCCGCAATAGGGACAGGTCGTCTGTACATATTTCACGTCCATGGTAGAAACCTCGAACATACAGATCTCGGCTCCTTCCTTATTTAACAGTAATGATTAACATCGATGAAATTGATTATTATTGGTGGGTCGCCGTGGCATGGAGGACTGAAGACCTGGTAAAGAGAAGGCCAATCTGGTGAGGATTGCGATGAAGAAACGGTTCTGTGCGAAATTTTCTGCCGGAAGGAGGATGCGCCCGCCATGCGCCCGGTAAAGGTGCCCCCGATGCTCCAGACGATGGTCCAGGCCGGCTTTTCTGCAATCGAAGGGAGAGAGTTCTCCACGCTCGATGTCTGTCCGCTCTGCGGCGGAGATATTGCCGGGTATGACCGGAAGAGGCGGAAATTCGTCACCCTCATCGAGGGCGGATCGGAGCGGGATATCTCCGTCCACGTCCGGAGGTTTCACTGCATCAGGTGTGGTGCCGTGGTCCCGGCCCGGGCGCCATTCTACCCCGGGACACGAATCGGATCCCCGGTCGTCGATCTCTGTGTCGTCCTCTCCCGTTCCCTGACACCCGGGAGGACCGCTGCCAATCTCCGGGCGCTCGGCATTGCCATCGACCGGGGAACGGTGCGGAACCTGAAAGAGCGGGATTTCGGTGAGATACCGACCACGGAAATGTTCGGGACAGTCCTCCCGCAGTCCGTAGTATCCCTCTCACTGGTTGCCTTCCGGAACCTCTAGGCGGCTTCCGTCATATGGGCAGTACTCCACCCGGTCACCGGTTGTTTTAAAGCCGCATTCCGGGCATCGTTTTACCCGCTGTTTCCGGCCGAAGAAGGGGATGAGCGGGATGAAGAGGAAGACGAAGAAGAACGGGAGTCCGAACAGGAACAGGAGCACGGTCACCGCGAGGGAGCCGGCGAGCAGGATGATGCTCAGCTGCCAGGCCTTCGTAGTGCCACCTCCCGGACAGCAAAAGCTGGCAGGGCATCGGCTCCTCTCCCAAGCTCCCGGGTGAGGTTTCTTCCCCCGATGATCCGGGAGATGAGGGCGGCCCCGATGCCGGCACAGAGAATCTCGCCTGTACCGTGTTTCTTCCGGATAGCATCAACTGCGGTGCAGAGGAGCTCCCGCTGGGCATTCCAGAACGTTTCGGCCACGGCACTGGCCCCTTCTTCTCCAATCTCTTCAAGATCGGCGCAGACGACCCTGGAGAGCCGCCGGAGGCAGGATTCCCGGTCCCTCGCCTTCCCGTCCGGTGTGTCCGTGGTGTAGTCTTCGCTGGTGATGTGCCCGAGCACGAGGTGAGCATCCGCGCTGCAGGCGAAGTATTCAGGACAGACCGGGGTGGGGATCCCGGAGAGGGAAACCTCGCGGATCACTGCCGGGAGGGTGGTCCTGAGGAGGCCGGTATAGACCAGGGTGCCGGACTGGAGTCTGCAGAGGTCGGTCATCCCTCTCAGGGTGTCGAGAGAGACCAGGGGGATGATATCGGTGGTGGTGCTCCCAAAATCGACCAGGAGGCCCCCCCGGTAGCGCTCCATCAGGTAATCGGCCGAGACGAGCCAGTTTGCAGCGGCAAGATCCGGGACGGCACTCCGGTGGAAATCCGCGTCGGTTCCATAGAAGACGGCATCGGGAAAGACGTCCCTGACTGCATCAACAATGGACCGGATGCCCTCGATCTTCGACCGGAAGCAGTCGGCGAGCTCCCCGGACATGACCACCGCCGCCTGCTCGCCGGGAGACTGGTAGGTCCGAAGTATCTCCGAAAGCGGGCTCTGCTCCCAGAGCGGACAGTAGTGGATAAAAGTCCCGTTCCCGGTCACCACCTTCAGGTTTGCCCCGCCAATGTCGATCCCGATCACAGCCGCTCCACCGTTCCCTGACTATCGAACCGGACCCTCCCCGAGAGGTGCACGACATCGGGACCGCCCCCTTTCGAGGCCGCAACCAGGATGTCCGCGATCTCTTCCTCCATGCAGGCGGCAATACCCACGATGCTGGTGGTGATCCGCGGGTTCACATCGACGACATAGGGGCGGTCGGCGAGCACGATATCGACGCCGGTATAGCCCTGGCAGCCGAGAACGTTCAGCGCCCGTACCGCGGTCTCCACGAGTTCATCCTGGCGCTGGTGGATGACCGGGGTCTCTCCGCCATGGTAGTGGAACCGGCCGCGGTCATCGATGACGATCTGCTGCCGGTTGACGGCCAGGAGGAGCGGGGGCTTCCCGGTATAGTAGGTACAGGCATCCCCGACCACCCGGCTCCCCACCAGGCTCACACTCAGGTGCTCACCATCGATGAACTGCTGCGCAAACTCTCCGGGCCCCGGCTTCTGTTCCGTGAGGCGGACACCCTGGGCTGCGCATCCCTGCTCTGGTTTGACCACCCGCAGTCCATCCGCAGTCTCTTCCGGCACGGCAATGCCATTCCGGGAAAGAATCGCCGCACTCCTTCGTTTGTTCGCACAGATCGCGGCATTCATGCTTCCGCAGCCGATATTATGGGTCAGTCGCTCGAGGGCCGAGGTGTAGGTGAAGAGGAGATGGTCAGGGGCGATGACCAGCCCCACATCACATTCCGGGGCAAGCCGGATTATATCGGCTAAAAAGTCTCCTGACCCGGGATGGACGACCTCATACCCGCACCGTTCAAAGCTCCCGTTCAGCACGGCAAGCATGGCAGCCCCCTCGGGTGCAAGGGCAGGATCATGAGCAACGGTGTATTCAGCGATAAGCGCCCTCATCCATGATCAATAGCGCTGCCTCTGACATGAGCCTGACGATCGGTCAAGTATTTCTTGCCGTCCGGCCAAGTCATGGTGAACGATGAAACCGAAAATCCTGCTCACCAATGACGACGGTGTCAACTCTGCGGGACTCTGGGCTGCCTATGAAGCCCTCTCTCCCATCGCAGAGGTGACGGTTGTGGCGCCGGCAACCCAGCAGAGCGCGGTGGGACGATCCATCTCCATCTTTGAACCTATCCGTGCGAACGAGATCGTCCATGAGGGGGTTGCAGCGTACGCAGTCGGGGGAAAACCGACGGATTCGGTCATCATCGGGCTCTATGCGCTTGCACTCGGTCCGGATCTGGTGGTGAGCGGGATCAATATCGGTGAGAACCTCTCATTTGAGTCAATTATGACGTCGGGAACGGTCGGTGCGGCGCTTGAAGCGGCAAACCAGGGAACTCCTGCCATCGCATTCTCGCTCCAGGTCGAGGACCAGGGGGACAAGTTCGACGATCCCCGGTTTCACCGGCAGAGCTTCGCGGAGGCCAAGAAGGTGGTGCGGGATGTGACCCGAACATTCCTCAACCGGAAATTCCCGTCCGGCGCCGATGTGATCAATGTGAACATTCCGTCCATAGTGCGGGGAGGGTATGAAGTGACCCGCCTCTCCGACAAACTCTTCCAGACCGGGGTGGAACGCCGCCTGGATCCCCGGGGCCGCCCCTATTTCTGGATCAACGGGCCGCTCATAGAAGATGCCGAGGAGGGAACCGATGTGCACGCGGTACGGAAGGGGAATATCTCGATTACTCCAATCACGCTCGACTGTACCGCTGCAGCCGCCCATGAAGAGCTGCAACGACTCTTTCCCGGGGAAGGGGGCCGCGAAAAGGGGAAATCATGAATAACAAAGGAAAGAAGTCCGGCTGGGAACGACCGGCTGGTGAGAACCTGAAACGCGAGGCAGGATACTATGCCGCCGGGATGGTTGAGGATGGCATGGTGGTAGGTCTCGGCACCGGGTCAACCATCGCCTATGCCATGGAACGTATTGCAGAACGAATCCAGGAAGGTCTCCGCATCCAGGGCATCCCCACCTCGTACCAGGCAGAAATCAGGGCGCGGGACCTTGCCATACCCCTGACAACCCTGGAGGACTACCCTGAGCTGGATCTGGCAATTGACGGAGCGGACCAGGTGGATGGGAAGCTGC
>JAAEES010000228.1 GCA_013415575.1 Methanomicrobiales archaeon
CGGGAATACCGGATTACCGTGCTCTCTGGCATGCCACCGGTGATTCACTCGCTCTGCAACGCTCCGGCCGGGACGGAGGAAGATCTGTCTTCTGTCCGGGTAATCATCAGCGGCGGGGGGCAGCTTCTCCCCACCATCTGGGAGGCCTTCGATCAGCGGTATGCCATCCCGGTGGCAAATGCCTATGGTCTCTCGGAGACGGTTGTAGTCGGCACCGGCACCGTCACCCTGCCCGGAGTTCCCGGACTCCGGGGGAACTTCCGGAGTGTGGGGGTCCCGGTCGGGTACTCGGAGGTGAAGATCGTGGACCCGGCTGATCCGGCCATCACCCTGCCGCCAGGGGAAAACGGCGAGGTTGCACTCCGGGGGCCTTCAGTGGCGCAGGGCTACTGGGGGCTGACAGGCCCTACGGCTGAATCGTTCCTCCCTGACGGATGGTTCCTCTCCGGGGATATCGGGCACCAGGATACCGGAGGGATACTGTACATCACCGACCGGAAAAAGGACATGATCATCATGTCGGGCTGGAAGATCTATCCCACCGAGGTGGAAAATGTGATCCTGACCCACCCTGCGGTCCGCGATGCGGCGGTATTCGGGCATCCTGATGAACGCAGGGGTGAGATACCGGTGGCGGCTGTGGTCCCGGAGGAAGGGGCAGCTCTCACTGAAGCAGACCTTATTGCGTTTTGCCGGGAGCGGATGGCCGGTTACAAAGTGCCAAGAGCGGTGATACTGGTGGAAGCACTACCGCGTGCCCATGGCTGGAAGCTGATGAGGAGGAAGCTTCGCGAGGATTATGCAGGGTGGATTTCCGGCCAAACCTTATCATGAGGAATCAGTATAGTTACTGTGGAGGGGGGGGCGTTGACGCGTGGCGACAAATAACAAGAGGGCTACCGGTGTCCTTGGTCTCGATCCCGTACTTGACGGTGGATTTCCCCGCGGCACAACCGTCATCGTAATGGGCTCGCCCCTGTCCGGAATCGAACTGATGGCCCGGCAGTTCTGGAAAATGGAGGAAGAGGGCGGCACCTACCTGATGATCGACAGCGAGATCGAGGAAGGGATGACCGATGCACGTACGCTCTATCCGGATCAGTTCCCACCGCTCTATACCGGTCAGCGGATTGTTGTCGATTCGCTCTCGTCGATCATCCTCCACCATGGAATCGAGGCAGGGCTCTCCTGCCTGTCCACCGCCAAGGCTGAGGCGGCGAGAACCGGTGCGAACATAATGTTCATCTTCTACAGCAATATCCACCCGCCGCAGGAAGAGATTCGTGTGCTCAGGATGGCAGATGTAGTAGCGCCAGCTGGCTGTTCACAAAGTCAAGAATAACCAGGTCCCGAAACGGCTGATCCCCTTCAACATCACTGAGAAGGGAGTTGAGCTCTCGACCACCTCCCGTGTCGTGTAGACCCGGGACATTCTCGTTTCTCTTCATGTTGTTTGGCCGGGGGCGTTGTGCGAACGCCATATCTCGGGGAGCAGTGGGGTATGAAGCTGCGCGGGTTCCCCGTGCTCATCAGGAAAGGAGTCGGGTTTTCGACACAGTACCTTCATCCCGCATCAGATGTTCTCTGAACTGGATGAGGAAGTAAAAACCGGTTTTCCAGGATGGTCACGGGCCGGAAACCGGTCCTTGAC
>JAAEES010000088.1 GCA_013415575.1 Methanomicrobiales archaeon
AACGCCGGGGAAGAGATTTGAACTCTTGAGGTGCAGGGCACCAGTGGCTTTCAAGGCCACCGCCTTACCGGTCTAGACTACCCCGGCCCGGATATACTGGTTGGTTGTTTGATCATAAAAAAATGTCACCGCCGCCTGCGGAACAGCAGGAACACGCCGACAAGGACCGCGACGATGATGACGATGACTGGAAGAGGAGCCGACCTGGTGAGGGAGCTGCCGGTCCCCGTCGTTCCGGCAGGTTCATCAACCCCGGCGGTAACGCTGGTGGCCCCCTGGGTGAACAGCGTGACCTCTCCGCTTGCCGAGTATTTGTAGGGATACACGGTCACGGTGATAATCCCCCCGGTGCCGTCAATCAGTACCTCCTCGCCTTCCATCTCTCCCTTGACATTGACTTTCTGGACTGCTCCGGCAGCATCGGTGTACTCCATCACCCAGTCAATCCCGGATGAGGTGGAGATACGGACCTTGTCGCTCCCGGTCTGCACCGAAAATACCGCCGGATCATCACGGGAGGCCTGAGCGAAGGCGCTCATTACCGGAAGAGTGGTTGGCACCGTCGTGGTGGGCAGGGTGGTCGGTTCAGGTTTTTCGAGGACGGTGACCGTAACTCTCCCGATATATCCTTTGTAATCGGTAAAACTCACGTTGTAGATCCCTGGATCGGTGATTGGGGCACTGAGCACGAACGTTCCGTCACTCTTTGTACTGATATAGTCCGGTCCAAAGACAGCCTCTTCCCCGGGTCCGATCACCTCAATCTGGACTCCGCTATTCTTTAAGCCAAATATCGAACCCTCGATTTCGAGATTGCCATCCATCTCCTGCGTCAGCGGAGCGGTAAAGCGGAGTTCATCGGTCCGGTCGATGATCTCAATAACCCGGAGGGTGACAGAGTCGCCGAGGTACCGGTAACCGGAAATGGGAAGAACTTCAACCTTGTAGACCCCTTTGGTAAGGTCGAAGGTGTCGAATACCACCGAGAATTCCTGGTTCGCCTGGAGGGTAACCGTCTCCCGTCCGATCTCCTCGACCGTGTAACCTGATTTCGAGAGCACAACGTCTACGCTTATTCCGGGCGGAATATTGCTAGTCCCGTTGATAACGAGCGGCATTCCCCGCTGTAATGTTGTGGGAGCATCGATGGTGAGTTCATACGCCTGTGCCAGGCCGGTGGCCAGAACCAGACAGATGAGCACCCCCAGTGCCATCCGGATGCGAGGTGATGTTCTTTTCATATCGCTCATTTCCTGTTCCCACGATAAATTACGTACCACGCGCGAATCAGCGCGATAAGAGCTGAATAAAAATTCGGCTTCGAACTTTAATACCTTGCCGGATTGTGACACTCGCCGGACTCCGTGAAGAACCGGCATCCGATGTCCCATTGCCCCATGGGTGGGGCTATATATCTGCATAACCTATGAAGAGAAGAGTCCCGGAGTCATGGAAAAACCGCTCGCGTGCTGGAAAGGCAATGACTACTATAAGGGCGACGTGCTGCCCTCGCTCACCATTATCCTGAAGACCGGGGGGTGCCGTCATAACCGCTGCCGGATGTGCAGTTACCGTCTTGAGCGGTATACGGAACGCACTGAGGATCACCTCGCATCTCTCCTCCTTTCCCAGCTGGACTGGATCAGCGCCCGCTATGCGCTTGACGAGATCCCGATGGTGAAAATCTATACCTCAGGGAGCTTTTTCGATGCCGGTGAAGTTCCCCCGGTCGTGGTGGATGCCGCTGCTGGACTTTTCCGGGGAAAAGTGGTGATTGCCGAGACCCGGCCTGAGTTCGTCGAAGCCGGGAGGCTTGAGGAATTCCAGGCAAGGATCGATACCGGGGAATGGAAGACGCCCCTTACGGTGGCCATGGGCCTTGAGACCACCAATGATTTCATCCGGGAAAAATGCATTGACAAGGGTTTTTCCTGGGAGGATTTCCTCGCCGCGGTCAGGGAGGCACGCACTGCAGGGGCCGGGGTCAAAGCCTACCTTCTCCACAAACCGTTGTTCCTCACCGAACAAGAGGCTCTTCTTGACATGCAGCAATCGATCCGGACTGTTTCCGGCATTGCCGACCTGGTCTCCATGAATCCCTGCACCGTCCAGCGGCATACCGAGCTGGAATACTACTGGAAATTGGGTGCGTACCGACCACCCTATCTCTGGAGTGTGCTCTCCCTCCTGATCTCTGCCCCGGTATTCGTGACTTGCGATCCGGTAGGGGGAGGCCGGTCCCGCGGACCGCATAACTGCGGCAAGTGTGATCATGATATTGTCAGTGCCATCCGTGATTTTTCACTCTCAAACGACAGAGGGCTTCTCAAAGATGTGTTCGAGAAGGGATGCAGCTGCCGTGATGAATGGGAGTACGTCCTTTCCCGGGAAATGCCGTACAGCATGCCACTCACCCGGTAAACCCGGATCGGGTGGTTCCGCGCAGGAGCGCCCGGATACGAGCCGGTAGAATCTGCGTCATGCTGCCTGCCCGTTTTTTTCCGGCGTACCAGGATACCCGTCTCTCTTCAACCCGGCAGCCGGATAAAAAGGAGCTATTTTTCAGCAGGATTACTGCAGACCGGCCTGCTGATGCCGGGCAGCCTGGAGGTCGAGCTGCTTTTCAAGCAGGGGGAGGAAGGTCCCGGCATCACTCACCACCCCGATTGCCTGCATGGTTCCCCGGTCCATCAGCTTTGTCAGGGATGACGGGTTGATGTCAACGCAGATGGTCTTGACATAAGACGGCAGGCAGTTGCCGACGGCAACTGAATGGAGGAGGGTTGCAACCATCAGGACCATGCTGCAGTCAGCAGTATGCTCCCGTATCTGATCCTGGGCGACCATGGCGTCGGTGATCACATCGGGGAGCGGGCCGTCATCCCGGATAGACCCGGCGAGCAGGTACGGTATATCACGCTGGACACATTCGTACATGATTCCTCCGGTAATCACGCCGTTCTCGACCGCCTTTCTGATGGAACCGGCCCGCATAATCTCTGAAATGGCATAAAGGTGGTTTTTATGCCCACCGGTAACCGGTTTTCCGGTGCAGAGGTCCATCCCGAGGGATGTGCCGTACAGGTTGAATTCGATGTCGTGGGTCGCAAGCGCATTCCCGGCAAAGAGCACATCGATGTAGCCCTTCCTGATGATAGCGGCGAGAGAACGGGCAGCACCGGTGTGGATAATGGCAGGGCCACCGACGAGCGCTATCTTCCCCCCCTTCCGCTTGAGGTCGATCATCTCGGCAGCGACCTTGGCGATGATCGTCTCGCTCGGGCGTTCCGGAGAGACGGTCCCGTGCATGAACTCGAAGTGAGAGAGCTGCCGGGGCCGTTCCGGGGGGATGACCTGGACGCCTTCCTCACCAACAACGACCAGATCCCCCTTCTTCAGCTTGGAGAGCGGGGTACACCGGGCAACCATCTCCAGCGGGTCGACCACAACCAGGCAGTCCATCTCGATGTGCTGTACCGGCAGGAGCCTGCCGCTGTACCGAGCCGATGTCGGGTGGTGGGTGGTCGAATAGAACCCCTTAGGGACGATACGGTCCCCTTCAGCAGGTATGATCGAAACATCCTTTTCTTCAAGCAGGCGGGCACCATACCGGTGGATTTCTGAAAGTATCGCGGAGAGCTGCTGTTCGCTGTCTGCATTCACCTTGAGCCGGGCATAGCTCGGGTCGGTCTTTCGTTTGCCGACGTCAAAGACGATGATCTCGAAGTTGCCGCCCTTGTCCATGATCCGGTCAAAGACCCGGGTCATAATACCCGAATCGATGATATGCCCCTCGAGCTCAACCTCACGAAAGACCTGCATATACGAAAATCTTTGGTGATGATCCTTTAAATAATTCTCCAACGAGGGAAAAATAGGGTTTTTTCAGGCCAACACGGACTGGATTAAGGCTTTCCCTGATCCCGCACCATAGTTCGCAGCAGGTCGAGTTCCTCCCGGGTGTTGATATTATAGGCCAGGCCCTTGTCAGCGATGATGAGCAGGAGCTCATCCTGAGGCCGATCGATGAGATCTCCCCGGAGAATATTGATCCCCGCCGGACAGGCGGTGATCCCGTTGACGGTCCCGGTATACGATGACCGGCACCCGGACATGCTGGCCAGTTTGCGGGGAATCCAGACCGAGCAGGCCTCCTTCCCCGATTCCCGGTACCGGGTCTCGACCTCCAGGATGATTTCCGGACGGAGGCACGGCAGATCAGCCACACAGGTGAAGAACGGGCCGGTCACTCCAATAGTGCCGACAGCTTCAGCTATATCATCAATATAGCCTGCACCGGACGCGGTGAGATAGGTGATTCTCCTGGCCCTGCACCAGTTCTGAGTAAACGGCGTCTTTCCGGAGAGGACAATCACCACGTCATGTCCGGCTGCGGTAAAGGCATCGATGACGTACTCGATCATCGGTTTACCGCAGATGAGCACCAGCGGTTTTTCCCCCAAATCAAGACGGGTCCCGCCACCTCCCGCAAGGATCAGCGCAAGCACCGCTCGAGCACCTCGACAAGCACATGGTTCTCATCACGTGTCCGGATCGCAATCCTGACAGAGGTGGGAAGTCCGAAGGAGTGGCAGTCCCTGACCAGGACGCCCCCTTCAAGGAGCCGGGTGCAGAGGGGGCCTGCATCAAACGGAAATGTGAGCAGCAGAAAGTTGACTGCCGAAGGATGGATGGTGAGGGTGAACCGGCTGAGTTCCCCGACGAGCCACTCCCGCTCACGGGCGATCTTGCTGCGGGATTCTTCCAGCAGGTCGTACATGCGGAATGCGGCTATGGCGTACTGCTCGGCGAAGGTATTGACGCTCCAGGGCGGTCTGATGGTCTCGACCTTCCGGATGAGATCGGGATCGCCGAACGCATAGCCAAACCTGAGGCCAGGGACAGCAAAGCATTTGGTGAGCGATCTGAGGACGAAAAGAGCCGGATCGCGCACGTCAGCCACACTCTGGGCAGGGTCGGATAGTTCGATGAATGCTTCATCAATAAAGAGATGCCTGCCGGAACATCCGCCCGCCATGGCAAGGATGTCTCTGCGGGGGAGGAGATCTCCGGTTGGATTGTTCGGGTTGCAGATAAACCGGACCTGTGCCTTCTCACCGGGAGATGCGGGGAGTCCCCCGGCAAGGCGGGCAGAGAGTTCATACTCCCCGAAGGTGGGATTCATGATCCGTACCCGTTTACCCGGAGAGAGCGTTGCAAGGCAGAATACCCGGATCAGCTCGATCGAGCCGTTACCGACTGCGATCTCATCC
>JAAEES010000006.1 GCA_013415575.1 Methanomicrobiales archaeon
CCCGATAGTCATCCGGACATGGTAGATGAGATCGGATTTGAGCTTGTCAGATCCCTGGAAACCCTCGCGGAGGATGACAAAGGCCTTGATGAGGTTTCCCTTCATAGGGTCCGGCTTCCCGATGACTGCTGCCTCAGCGACAGCCTGGTGGGAGACGAGCGCACTTTCTACCTCTGCCGTCCCGATGTTGTGGCCCGCAACGATGATGATGTCATCGGCACGGCCGATGATCATGATGTAGTCATCGGCCCTTCCCTTCACCGCAAGGTCACCCGCAGTATAGCAGCCGGGAATGGTGTTCCAGTACTGCCTGTACCGTTCATCGTTCTTGTACACCGTGCGGAACATCGCCGGCCAGGGATCCCTGATGACCAGGAAACCCCCGTTTCCGGGAGCGACCGGGTTGCCCTTCTTGTCCACCACGTCAGCAACAACACCGGGTATGGGTTTTCCGGCGAATCCGGGACGCATCGGCTCACCCACCATGGTAGTGATCATCTGCATCCCGGTCTCAGTCTGCCACCAGGTATCTACGAGCGGACATTTCGCCTTCCCGATGGTGTGGTAGAACCACTCGAAGGCCTCGGGATTCAGAGGCTCACCGACCGAACCCAGGATCCGGAGCGAGGAAATGTCGTACTTATTCGGCCACTGCTCACCAACCCGCATGAACATGCGGATGGCGGTCGGAGCGGTGTAGAAAATGGTCACCCCCAGATCCTGGATGATCTTCCAGAAGGCACCGGGATCCGGGTAGTCGGGAACCGCTTCGGCCAGGACTACCGTTGCACCGACACAGAACGGTCCGTAGACGACGTAGCTATGCCCGGTGATCCAACCGGTATCGGCAGTACACCAAAAGACATCGGTATCTTTCAGATCAAAAACATTCTGGGTAGTATAGTAGGTTCCCACCATGTATCCACCGTTGGTATGGACGATCCCCTTCGGTGCTCCCGTAGACCCGGATGTATAGAGGATAAAGAGGGGGTCTTCCGAATCCATAACCTCAGGCTCGCACTCAGCAGGAACCCCCTCCATCAGCTCGTAGAAATCGATTTCCATCTCCTTATGGAGTTCAACCGGCGCCTCGATTTCACGAGACAGGACAACTACCTTATCGACGCTGGGTGCGTTGATGATGGCCTCCTCTACTATGGTCTTCAACGGAATGGTCTTTCCCCGCCGTATCGCCACGTCTGCTGTGATGACGATCTTTGCCTCGGCATCCTTGATGCGCATGTTCAGGGCAGCTACCCCGAAGCCTCCGAAAACGACGCTGTGAATTGCACCGATACGGGCGCAGGCGAGCATAGCGATGACCTGCTCGGGAACGAGCGGCATGTAGATACAGACCCGGTCCCCCTTCCCCACTCCGAGCTTCTTCAGCCCGTTTGCAAACCGGCAGACCTCGTGGTAGAGCTTCTTGTAGGTGAAGATACGCTCTTCACCATCTTCACCCCGCCAGATGAGGGCTACCTTGTTCCTGCGGTGGTTTGCTACGTGCCGATCAAGGCAGTTGCAGGTGATATTCAGCTTGGCGTTGACGTACCACTTGGCGTACGGATAGTTCCACTCAAGAACCGAATCCCACTTTTTGAACCAGTCAAGGTGGTTGGCCTGTTTCTCCCAGAACCCGGTCTTATCTGCGAGGAATTCCTCGTAGGCCTTCTTATAATCCTTCGTCCACGCCTGCTGCTTGTACGACGGGTCGGGGATGTAAAATTTTTCGTCCTCGACCAACGGCACTTCAAATGATTCTGCCATGTTTGCTCCTTCTCCGTTTTACGACCATTTCTCCGGTTGATGATGGCCTGCACCCTGCATAGCGGGTGCATGAGAGCTGATCATCCCGGCCGCAGCCGGGAGTCATGATCCTCTGAACGCATTCCTCCTCTACGAGAGTGTACGGGTAGTCTCCACTACGGTTCCTGGAAGCAGGCCGCACGACCAGTCTGCCTCATGATGGGGTACGGGGATAGATATTCCTCGCGGATCCCTCCTCGGATGTATTGTAATGATTAATCATTATAATAATAAAACCTGCTGATATGTATCAGAGGGTTGTATGGGGGTGAATGGACTCTTCCGCTGCCAGGATGGCGCTGAAATGTTTTCGTCTTCCACCTTCCGGAATCTCCGGGATACATTGTCCGGAGGGCGCAGGAACGGAAAGGTCCCAAATGAATAGAGATTTGAAAGGGAAAACAGAATTGGAAAGCAATTGCAGGGAAAAAACATTAACATCCTCACAATCGAATAGGATCATATGAAGATTGCGATCATCGGGGCTTCCGGTTATGCCGGTGGTGACCTGATCCGGCTGCTGCTTGCCCACTCTTCCGCAGAGGTGACCTGTGCCACCTCGCGCAAGCTGGCCGGGAAGCCCGTCGATTCGGTCCATCCCAACCTGAAGGGCTTTACCAGGCTCTGCTTCGAGAATCCCTCTATTGATGCCCTCGACGTTGATCTCGCGTTTCTTGCCGTCCCGCATACCGCGGCAATGACCTATGCCGGTCCTCTGCTCGAACGGGGGATCAAAGTGGTGGATCTCTCGGCTGATTATCGCCTTCCGAAGGATACCTTTGAGAAGGTCTACGGGGTCCAGCATACCGATTACTTCGAGGCTCCGTATGGTCTCCCCGAACTCCACCGGGACCAGTGCAAAGATACCGATTTCATATCCAATCCGGGATGCTTCCCCACCGGGGCAACCCTTGCTGCAGCCCCGCTTGCGTCGCTTGCGCACACCATCATCTATGATTCAAAGACCGGGGTTTCGGGAGCGGGGGACAACCCCTCGGCGGTGACTCACTATCCGAATATTGGTGATAATGTGAATCCCTACAAGTGGACATCCCATCGCCACCTGGCCGAGATGAAACTGGAGGCCGGGCGTCTGGGCTCAACTGCGAAGGTCTACTTCACACCCCACCTTGTCCCGGTTAACCGCGGGATCCTCACCACGGCACACATCCTCCTGGATGAGCCGATGAGCCAGGATGAGGTTGAGCAGCTCTTCCAACGGTACTACCAGGGAGAGCCCTTTATAAGGTATCAGATGCCGGTCCTGGCAGCAGTGAGAGGGAGCAACTTCTGTGATATTAAAGCTGAGAGTGAGGGGGACCGGGTCGTGGTGGTCTCTGCCATCGACAATCTGGTGAAAGGTGCTTCAGGGCAGGCAATACAGAACATGAACATCATGTGCGGGTTTGATGAGCGGGACGGTCTGATGAGCCCGGGATTACTCCCCTGATGAGAGGTGAAGAAGATGAAAGTATCCGAGATAATGACCAGAAATCCAATTACCGTATCGGCAGACGAACCGGTTCGCGAGGCTGCAGGACTCCTCAGGACCCACCGCATCGGGGGCCTCCCGGTCATGGAAGGGGATCGGCTGGCTGGTATTGTGACCGAGTCGGATATCATCGCCCTCCTCGAAACGGGAGAGATATCCGATGACCTCTGGCTCCCCTCCCCCCTCGAGGTCATTGAGGTGCCGGTCAGGGAGTTCATCAACTGGGAGAAAACCAAGTCGGCCCTGACCAGCATCGGTGATAAAAAGGTCCGGGAGATCATGAGTCATCCGGTGATCACCATCAGCGAGGATGCAGAAATTGAGGACGCCGCATCCGTGATGCTCTCCCATAAGGTTGCCCGCCTGCCGGTCGTGAAAAATGGCCGTCTCACCGGCATCGTTGCCCGGGCTGATATTATCCGGGGAGTCGGCGGGTCATCCGGATAACAGGAGACTTTGCGTGAAGAGCATCTGTGCAGTGGACGGGGTCAGTGCCTGGGGGATCAAGGAAGGAAAGTTCGGCCTTGCCCTGATCCGGGCAAGCGGTACGGCAGCGGGAGTCTTTACAGCAAACCTGGTGCGGGCGCCTCCGGTCTCCCTCATGGAAGAACGGATCCGTTCGGGTCATCTTGATGCGGTGATCGTGAATTCCGGATGTGCCAATGCATATACCGGGAAGCGGGGATACCAGGATGCGGTCCGGATGGGAGAGATTGCCGCCTCCGCCCTCGGTATCAGTCCGGAATCCGTTGGGATAGCTTCCACAGGAGTGATCGGCCGCTATCTCGATCTTCCACTGATTGAGGACCAGTGCGGGCGGGCAGCTCCGCTCCTCTCCCGGAGCAGAGAGGCCGAGGAACGGGCGGCCCGCGCCATCATGACCACCGATCTCTTTGAGAAGCACGCAATGGTCAGGGGAGATGGTTTTACTGTCGGGGGCATCACCAAAGGGAGCGGGATGATAGCCCCGAATATGGGCACCATGCTTGCTTTCATCTACACTGATGCCGATGTTCCCCAAGCCGCACTTAAAACCGCCCTGAAACAGGCTACGGACCGGAGTTTCAACCGGGTCGTGGTGGACGGAGATATGAGCACCAACGACATCGCCCTTTGCACGGCGACCGCTCGTGCAGGAGCTGTTGATGCCGGTGAGTTTTCCCTGGCTCTCGAGGAATGTTGCCGGAAGCTTGCCATACAGATCGCCATGGACGGGGAGGGCGCGACCAAGCTCCTGGAAGTCATCGTCAGGGGAGCGCCGTCCGAGAAGGACGCCGCAGTGGTTGCCCGGACCATTGTCTCCTCCCCCCTGGTGAAGACCGCGGTATATGGCGAAGACCCGAACTGGGGACGGGTTATGGCCGCCGCAGGACGGGCAGAGATCCGGTTTGACCCGGATGCAGCGGATCTCTGGATTAGTGACGGGACAATCCGTCTCCCGCTGGTGATGGACGGTCGCATTGTTGTCGACCTCGCTGCCGCCAAGCAGGCGATGCACGGGAAGAAGGTTATCTTTGAGATCGATCTCCATGCCGGCACCGAAACAGCAACGGCATGGGGGTGCGATCTCACTGAGAAGTACGTGGAGATTAACGGGAGGTATACAACATGAAGCGGGAAGAGGTGCTGACCGAAGCACTGCCGTATATTCAGAAGTTCCACGGCAGGACTATGGTCATCAAGCTCGGAGGCCATGCGATGGTCGATACGGCTATCCTCGAGACGGCCATCAGCGACGTCGTACTACTCGAGGCGGTAGGGATCCGGGTGGTGCTGGTGCACGGTGGAGGGCCTGAGATAACGGAGAAAATGAAGGCCATGGGCAAGAAGCCCAAGTTCGTGGCCGGGCTTCGGATTACCGATGAAGAAACCCTTGAGATTGCCCAGATGGTCCTTGTCGGCAAGATCAACAGCAATATCGTCTCCCTGATTGCCACGTGCGGGGGCAAAGCGGTCGGCATATCAGGGAACGACGGCAGTCTCATCGTCGCGCGTCGTATGACTCCCCAGAAGGTACATATCGAGGGAAAGGAGGAAGAGGTTGACCTCGGACACGTAGGAGAGATCGAGGAGATCAACCCTGCCGTGCTCCATACCCTCCTGGACAACCGCTATATCCCGGTCATTGCCCCGCTGGCCATTGACAGGAGCGGCCAGAGCCTGAATATCAATGCAGATACGGCTGCCGGGGAGATCGCCCGGGCACTCAACGCCTACAAGCTCATCAACATGACCGATGTGGACGGGATCATGGACCGGGAACGGGTCATGGTCTATCACCGGGTGCCGGCCTCTGAGGCGGAAGGCCTCATCTCCCGTGGTGTGGTCGGTGAAGGCATGATCCCCAAGGTATCCTCGATTGTGCATGCGGTCAAAGCCGGGGTCGCCTACGGCCATGTCATCAACGGAAACAAACCCCATAACCTCCTCCTCGAAATGTTCACCGACGAGGGTGTGGGAACAATGATTTTTCGCGACTGATCAAGGAATAGCATGACCGGAAAGAGAAAATACCTGCAGGGACTGCATGTGATGATGCTCCTCCTCCTCCTTTCCCTCATCGTCTCTCCGGTTGCCACACAGGAATCCCCTGCTCCGCCATCGTTCCGGAATCTCTCAGCCGATACGGAACCCGGGTTTTCCCCGGCCCTTGTGCAGGATGGAAAACCGGTGGTCTATTTCTTCTTCAACCGGAACTGCGGCGACTGTCTCAAAACCCTACCCTTCATTGAAGAGTTCGATGCCGCTCATCCGGAAGTGATGGTGCTCTACATCGATGTTATGGAAAGCGATGAGAATCTCGCCCTCTTTAAGGCATTCAAGGATTACTACGGTGCAAGTTTTGTCCCGGTCCCGTCCGTCTTCGTTGGAAACATCTTCCTATCAGGGACGGAAGAGATCACCGGAGGTCTCGGAGACGCGGTCAACGGGACGCTCACTGCGCTTCCCACGCCTGCCCCATCTTCCCGTCTACCGGAGGGAGCAGAACTCACTCTCCCACTGGTCATTGCCTCAGCCCTGGTGGACGGAATCAATCCCTGTGCCTTTTCGGTGCTCATCTTTCTCCTGGTAACCATTGTCTCGCTCGACTCGCGGAGAAAGATGCTCGCCGTGGGATCGGTCTTCATATGCGCCGTATTCACCTTTTACTTTCTCTCCGGACTCGGCCTGTTCGCCGTCATCCAGTCGGCCGGAATCTCCCGGATGATCTCTATTATTGCTGCAGGTGTCGCACTCGCCGCAGGGGTGATCAGCGTCCTGTCGGTGTTCGGTCGCGGGAACGGACAGTCGGTCCTATCCATCCCCGAATCGATGAAAGGAATTATCAACCGCTACATCAGGAAAGTCTCGGTGCCGGCAGCCTTCATGGTCGGGATCCTGGTGGGAATGTTCGAGCTCCCCTGCACCGGGGGGATCTACCTGGCCATCCTCTCCCTCCTCTCCAACCGGATGACCGTCGTGGAGGGGATACCCTATCTCCTGGTCTATAATGTATTCTTTGTCCTGCCCCTCATCGTTATTCTCGGTATATGCACGTATGGCATTCCGGTTGAGCGGCTGGAAGAATGGAGAACCGGGTCACGGAAAGCGGTCCGGGTGATCATGGGGGCGGTCATGATCTTCCTCGGGATCATCCTCATCCTCGAAATTTTCTAAAACCCTCAGGGGAGATTTCCCTCTCCCGAACATTCCCTCTGGCGCTCCTCGCTCATCTCGATCAGCATCTCAAAGACTTTCTGGACATAGACAGGGTTGATATTCTTCTCAACGGCATAGTTGAAGGCGGCTTCGAGCACCTCGTGAGTCCGTTTCCGATCATGTATCGGGAGCTCTTCACTCATTTTTGCTTGCGCGATCTTTCCGGCAAGTTTCTGGCGTTCGGCGATAAGATCGATGATCTCCAGATCGATCCGGTTGATCTCCGCCCGCAAGGCAACAATTGGCATAGCATATAGTACCGGCTCATCCGGGATAAAAAACCTCGTGACCTGCTCCCACAAGACATATGCCGTGAAAGACCCAACAGAGTAAGAAGAATTTCCATGCTTGAGCGAATCTCACGAAGGGAGCGGTTCGACCTGATTATCGCCTGGCTGGCGATATCTGTCGCATTCTCGCTGGCTTTTTCGGGCGGAGTCGGGATCTGGATGGGAAGCCCTATTCAGGAGACATCCCTGGGAGAATACCTCGTATACCTCATCCTTTCGATGATAACGGTAGGTGTGGGTTTCGTCCTCCATGAGCTGGCGCATAAGTTTACCGCAATGCACTACGGATACTGGGCGGAGTTCAGGAAGGATAACCTCATGCTGCTCGTGGCCGTGGTACTCGCAGCCCTGGTCGGCGTGGTCTTTGCGGCCCCCGGCGCGACCATGATCTATGGTGCGGGGATTACCCGCGAACAGAACGGAAAGATATCGGCGGCCGGCCCGCTCACCAATCTGCTGCTCTGCATCCCCTTCGCGCTCATACTCCTGCTTTCAGGATGGATTGACGCCGCCACAGCATGGCGGAACCTTCTCTCCCTGATCGGCATGGTCGGTCTTCAGGTCAATGCCATGATCGCGGCCTTCAACCTGCTTCCGGTCAGCGTGCTGGACGGGCGGAAGGTGCTGGCCTGGAATCCAGCGGTTTTTATGGTACTGATCGTGGCGGCGTTCGGTATCCTCCTTGCCACCTTCTCCCCGTCGATTCTGTAAAATCCATTAATTTTCCTTTCTCCGACTAAACTCCCATGATAAAAAAGCAAGGAATAAATACAAAACAAATAGAATTGTTTTAGAACAAAAAAAATTGAGGTATTCATATGCACATAATGGAAGGTTTCCTCCCGCTCTATTGGGCTGTAATCTGGTGGATCGTCGCTCTGCCCTGCCTGATATTCGGCATTTACCAGTTGAAAAAGGTCCTGGAAGCTGATCGCGAAGCGTTACCCTTGCTCGGGGTTACCGGAGGATTCATCTTTATCCTCTCCTCCCTGAAACTTCCTTCGGTCACCGGCAGCTGTTCCCACCCGACCGGAACCGGCCTTTCTGCAGTCTGTTTCGGACCCTGGATAACCTCCGTTGTCTGCGCTATTGTCCTCCTCTTCCAGGCTCTCTTTCTTGCCCATGGCGGACTGTCAGTTCTCGGAGCTAATATTGTCTCGATGGGAATAATCGGGCCTCTTGCAGGTTATATCGTTTATCGTTCACTCCGCGATACCCGTGTGAATATGTATCTCACGGTTTTTCTTGCCTGCGCCCTGGCAGACCTGTTCACCTACGTAACAACATCTCTCGAACTTGCTCTTGCATACCCTGCCGAAGTAGGTGGCATCGTGAGCTCATTCGTCCTTTTTATGGGTATCTTTGCCGTTACACAAATTCCTCTCGCCATTGTGGAGGGAGTTGTTCTTGCGCTGGTGTTCAAGTATATCGTCTCGCTCAAACCGGATATCCTTCTCCGCCTGAAGGTGTTTCCGGAAGAAAAAATCAGGGTTGCACGGAGTGAGGCCTGATGCCGTTCAAGTTCAGGCTGGAGATCCTTGCGATTATCGCCGTTTTCGCGTTTTGCATTCTGTTCCTCTACACGAGTTCGATCATGACGAATGCAGAATTTGCCGGATCTGATACCCTCGGTTCAGAACAGATCGCAGAGATGACCGGGAAAGCAGAAGAGGATTTCCAGCCATTGATCTGGCAGTGGGCTCCCCCCAGCGGGGAGATCGAATCAGGCCTCTTCGCACTTCAGGCTGCCATAGGTGGAATATTAGTCGGCTGGGTTTTTGGTTACTGGAAAGGCCAGAAGAAGAGAACACCATAGCGCATAATTCAACCACAACGCATGTATGAAGAATTCCTGGAAGATATTGCCCAGACAAACGGACTGAGAGAGGTCAACACATACCTCAAGCTCGTTGCAGGGCTGGGGACAATCCTCCTTTGTCTCCTCTCCTCCAGCTATATTGCACCCCTTTTCATTGCAACTGTCCTTTCCGGGGCAATTCTTATTCTTGCGAGAATTGACGCGAGAACGTACGCAGAGCTCTTCATTGTTCCATTCTCGTTTGCTGTCATGAGTGTCGCTGTAATCATCCTGCTTTCAGGAGGAAATGATGTATACTGGAGCTGGAACCCGCTCTCCTGGTTTTCATTATCGATAACCAGGGAGAGTATCAACGAAGGTTTCTTTGTGTTCTGCCGTGTCATAGGGGGGATGTCAGCGCTGATCTTCATTGCAGTCACCACGCCCATGACAGATCTGTTTGTGGTTATGAGACAGTGCCGGGTCCCGGAAGTGGTGCTGGATCTTGCAATGATCATATACCGGAGCATCTTCATGATCATGGACCAGCTGGTCCAGACATATCAGGCCCAGGTGATGCGCCTCGGGTATGGGTCCTTCCGTGAATCCATACAATCGTTTGCCACGCTCTGTGGCTCTGTATTCATTGGAAGCTGGAACGCGGGTGAGGATCTGATAAGGGCCATGGATGCACGCTGTTATTCAGGAAAATTCGCGGTTCTGGGAGAGACTCGTCCGGTCGAGCTATCATCCGTGCTTGCGGTGGCGGCATTTCTGATGATGTCATCCCTTGTTGTCATCTTCTCCGGGAACAGTACTCTCTTATAGGGGGAAACCATGAGCAGCATCATTCTTGAAGCACGGGACATATGGTATCGGTATCCACGGGGCATGGAAGCAATCCAGGGGATCAGCTTCCATATCCGTAAGGGGGAAAAAATAGCCCTTGTCGGACCCAACGGCGCCGGTAAATCAACCCTTATGCTCATGTTCAACGGCATGATACATCCGGACTCTGGCACAATGCTCTTTGATAATGTACCAATCCGGTATGACAAGGCGTCGTTGCAGATGCTGCGTAAACGCGTGGGTTTTGTCCTCCAGAACCCTGATCGGCAGATTATTGCACCAACCGTCTACCAGGATGTGGCATTCGGGCCAACCAATCTCGGGTATAGTGAACAGGAGGTCAGGAAGGCGGTGGAGGCCTCGCTCCGTTACGTCGGTCTTGAGGGATTCGAACGCCGTCCGCCCCACCATCTCTCGGGTGGAGAAAAGAAACGGGTGGCAATCGCGGGAGTGCTTGCCATGGATCCCGATGTCTTGGTATTCGATGAACCAACCGCAGGCCTTGACCCCTCCGGTTCAGAGGATATCATGGACCTTCTGGATGAGCTGAATCAGGGAGGAAAGACCGTAATCATATCCACGCATGATATTGAACTCGTTTACCCATGGGCTGACCGGGCCATCCTGTTGTTAAAAGGGAAGGTTCTCCAGGAGGACATACCAGAAGTGGCATTCGGTAACCCCGGCCTCGTACGAAAATCCCGCCTCTCCATGCCAACGCTGCTCGAACTCTACGGGGAAATCGCGAAACGCGGCTTGGCACTCCCTGACCGGAAACCACACAGCGTGCTTGAGATGATGAATGCTATCGATATGGCGTTCAATACGAGGCCCTGTCATACGGAACCAGGATACATCATGGTAGCTGATGTCGATGCCCTGGACAGGGAATCACTGGCTGCCTGGCGGGCAGAAAACCCTAATACGGCAATTGGCGCCATGGGCACCCGTGCGAAAGAACGGGCCGCCCGTGACGGGTTTCATCTTGAATATACGTACGGGGTCATTGATAAGTGCATCCTGAAAGCACTCCTTGGCGAAGATTCGCTTATCCTGACAACCACAGCCATGGTCAGGCGGGTTTTTGACCGTGTGGAGCGGTTCAACCAGGAAAATGGCATTGCCATCCCGGTATCCGGGCTCATACTTTCATCAGGAACTTCTATTACTGCAGATGTGACAGAATTCTTGACCGGAGATCATGAGTAAGCAGTCTGATCGAAACCCTCATATCCATGGCATCATCGAGCCAGCCCTGCTCTCGAGCAGGAAAGGGATGAAGGCGGTATCGTGGTCGTTCCTTGCCCTGATGCTGACCGCGGTCTTCCAGCTCACCGTTGTGCTATACTCGGGGAGCGTTGCCCTCCTCGCCGATACCGTGCACAACTTCGGTGATGCTCTCACTGCCGTCCCCCTCTTTTGTGCCTTCTGGCTTTCCCTGCGCCCGCCATCCGAGCGCTACACCTACGGGCTGGGACGGGCCGAGGATCTTGCCGGCCTGTTCATCGTGGCAGTCATCGCTATAACGGGCCTCTATGCCGGGTATGAATCGATCCTGCGGTTCTTTTATCCCCGGGAGGTGACTGGCCTCTGGGCTATCGGGCTTGCCGGCCTGACCGGGTTCCTGGGAAACGAACTCGTTGCCCGCTACCGGACCCGGGTCGGGAGAGAGATCGGCAGTGCGGCACTCGTTGCCGATGGACAGCATGCCCGCATTGACGGACTCACCAGTCTGGCTGTGCTGGTTTCTGCCATTGCCATCACACTCGGATTTCCCGCTGCGGATCCCCTGATCGGGCTCGGCATCTCGGCAGCTATCCTTGTTATCGCCTGGAATAGTGGAACGACCGTGGTATCACGGATCCTTGACGGTGTGGATCCTGAACTGGTCCGGAAGATCCGGCAGGCCGTGATGCATGTCCCGGGAGTAATCAGAATCACCGAGGTGCGGGTGCGATGGCTCGGGCACCGGATCCTCACCGAGCTCAATATTACCGTTAACCCGGATCTCTCTGTCGAAGAAGGGCATCGGATCGCCATGGAAGCGCGGCAGGAACTCCTCTTTCATATTCCCTACCTCTCACAGGCAACCATCCATGTTGACCCTGCATCGGCATCGGGAGAAGACTGGCACTGTTCCAATGAGTCTGCCCCTGAGTGTCATGAGCAGGACGACGAGAGAAAGAAGGGATAGTGGTTTGCGCCGGCCGGATCCCGCTCACGCCTTCAGGTCTTCGATCACCCGCACCACTTGCTGCCCCTTCTCACGGGCCTCTCGGAGTGCGGTGGGGTGACCCCGGATGCCGTTATACTGATCCATGTTGTTGGCGATGATATTGTCATAGTATTCAAAGCCCAGGGTATTGAAGAATGCCGTAATAGCCGGGAATGCGGCATCAAAGACGTTGTCCCAGGAGAGTCCTGCCGTGGAGATGAAGATCCCCTTGTGGTGCTGTATATGCTCGTTTGGGAAGTAGAGGGTTTTCAGAACAAACTTCCGGGCCCAGATATACTGTGCCCGGTCGATGAGCCCCTTGAGCTCTGCGGTGATCCCCATACTATAGATCGGGGAGGCGACGGCAATGCAGTCCACCGAGAAGATGTGGTCAAAGAGTGGCGGGGCATCGTCCTTCACGATGCAGACGCCGGTCTTGTGACAGGCATTGCACCCCCTGCAGGGGGCGTAATCGAGTTCCTTGAGGACGACCTTCTCAACCGATGCACCTGCGTTTTCTGCTCCCTCGAGGAATGCGTCAAGGAGGGTCTCGGTATTCCCGTGCCGGTGGGGACTTCCCGAAATCCCGAGTACACTGACCGCCATACCCATCACCCCGCGAGTCGGGCCTTTATCTCGGTGATGACCTCCCGGGCGAGGCGTTCTGCGTCCTGCTGTGCGGTGGGATGGTTCAGGATGGCCCCCTTCTCGTCCACTCCATTCACCATCAGGTAGTGGATGTCCTTGTCCTTCACCTCGATGACGTGGAAGAAGCACTTGACCGAGGGCACAGCGCCGTCAAAGACATAGTCCCAGTTCTGGCCGGCGGTTGAGAGAAAGATCCCGAGCCGTTTTCCTTTCCGTTCAGGGGAGACAATGGGGAGCTTGAGGACATATTTCCTCGACCGGAAGACCTGGAACCGGTCGATGAGGGCCTTGGCCTGGGAGCAGATCCCCATGCAGAAGATCGGGGCAGCGAGGATGATCACGTCAGCGTCAATGATCCGGTCATGGAGGTAGTCCATGCCGTCCCGCTGGATACACCTGTTCAGCTGCTCACAGGCATTGCATCCCCGGCAGGGGTTGACATCGGCATCGACCAGCACTATCTTCTCAACCTCGACATCCGGCTCCCGGCGCATTGCATCGAGTACCCAGTCGAGCAGCGTCTCGGAGTTCCCATGCCGCCGGGGACTTCCGGCAAAGGCGAGGACGTTCACTGGCATGGAGAAGGAGTTTTCCCGAGAGGTGATAAGGGTAGGGTTTTCTACGGCACGACCAGAGAACTCGGAAGTCACACCTCATATCAATGCCGAATGAAAAGAGTACGTAACCAGGGGGAATCCCTGATCATTGATTTCGCCGGAAAACACGTCAAAACCCTAGGTAAAGGAGAGAAAAAAAGTTCAGATCTGCTTGAAGCAGAGGTACCAGTCCTTGCACTCGTACCCTTCCGACAGGCGCTTGTCCATCTCTGCCTTGTTCTTCGGCGCAGGGACGACCACCTTGTCGCCCGGCTGCCAGTTTGCCGGGGTGGCGACACCATACTTGTCACTGGTCTGGAGGGCTTTCACCAACCGGATGATCTCCGGGATATAGCGCCCGTTTGAAAGCGGATAGTAGATCATTGCCCGGAGGATCCCCTTGTCATCGATGAAGAACACCGTCCTGATGGTAGCCGTCGAGCTCTGGCCGGGGTGGATCATCCCATACTTCTTGGCCACCTTCATGTCGAGGTCAGCGATGATGGGAAAGGGGATATCGACGCCCATCTTGTCCTTCACGTTCTTGATCCATGCAAGGTGAGAGTGGACGCTGTCGATTGAGAGGCCCATCAGCTGCACGTTCATACTCTTTAACTCGTCTGCCACACCTGCGAATGCCATGAACTCGGTGGTGCAGACCGGGGTGAAGTCAGCCGGATGGGAGAACATAACCACCCATTTCCCTTTGAGGTCCGAGAGCTTGATCACACCGCTGGTGGTGAGAGCCTCAAAGTCTGGTGCCGGTTCCCCGAGGATTGGCATCGAGCCGAAGTCGCCAACGCACATTGGCGCTCACTCCTTCATGAGTTCGTCGAGCTGTGCTTTCCCGTACACGTAAGCAGGCATACCAGCGAGCAGGAAGCTGACCCGCAGAGCCTCTTCAACTTCGGCTTTGGTGATGCCGAGCTTCTCCGCTCCTGCCAGCTGGGCCCGTGTTGCGTGCTGGTCACGGAGCGATGCTGCGATCGCAATGGCGATGAGCTTCTTGGTCTGGCGGGTGAGTGCACCGTCGTCCCAGACATGTGACTCAAGCTTCATCACCATCTCGTACATCTTCGGGTCATTGACTGTCAGTTCCTTGAAGAACTTCGGCACCTTCCCGATCATCCGTTCAAGATCCTTCATCTCTTCCTTTTTTGCCATGATCGTCACCCTTTCTTCAGTTTCATCGGCTGCCCGCAGCAGACCAGTTCGCCGCCACCGACGACCTTGACCACCACGACATTGCCGCAGATCTCACATTCGTACACTTCTCCTTCTTTCGAAACGTTGACCAAATCAGATACCTCCTGTGAAAGATGTTCTGGTGCTCTCTTAAGAATAATGTTGCGGGCAGGTCCACTCTGCAGGATGCCGTTGTGTGGGACGGATATAGGGCAAAGGATATACCGTGCCCTTCCCCTACCGCACAAAAAAAGAAGATGTTACAGGTTGCTCTTCCCACGCTTCGGCGGGTGCATCGCATCCTCCGGCGTCTTGATGTCCGGGCGGATGTGGGTCATCGGGAAGCACTGGTACTCTTCACAGGCGCACTGCGGACATTTCCGGAGGTCCTGCTCAACCGCATCGAGCTCCAGCTCCTTTCCGCAGTCAAGGCAGACGTACTTTCCGGGGCCTACCTTCTGTCCGGCTTTCACTTTCTCGGGCAGTTTGATCACCAAATCCAACTATGGATGCGGAGATTATATATCCCTTTTGTTTCTTCCATGCAAAGGGTGTAAAATCGAAAAAAGCAGGCTTATTAGCCGAAATTCAAGCCTGGGAGGCAGCTGCAAAGCTATATGCGAATCTCCCTGATACAATTCAGGTATGGGTGCAAAGATCATCGCCCTTCTCGGAAGCCCGCTTCTGTCGGGGAACACGGCGAAGCTGCTTGATGAGGCCATACGGGGAGCCGGGGACGCAGGATGCGATGTCGAAAAGATTGAGGTTACCACCCTCAAATTCCGGGCATGCAGGGAGATCTTCTACTGCAGGGAGCAGGAAGCATGTGCCATGAAGGACGATATGACCGGTATGTATGAAAAATTCCGTGATTTTGACGGGATTATCGTGGCAAGCCCGGTCATGACCATGGGGATACCCGGACGGCTGAAATCATTCATGGACCGCTTCCAGGTCTACTTCATGGCAAAGTATATGCGGGGAAAACCGCTGGTCCCGGAAGAGAAGCGGAAGCACCGCATCGGCCTCTACCTCGGTATCTCCGGCATGAATGTCCCCTATGTCTTCGACGGAGCGAAGCTCACCGTGCAGGCATTCTTCCATATCATCGATGTGAAATACTGGGATGATCTGCTGATCAGGGACATGGACACTATCCAGGACCTGTCGACCCGTCCGGAGCTCCTCGGGGAGGCATACCGGAAAGGAAAAGAAATGGGCCGGATCCTGCAGGAAACCGTTACATAAGTCCCCGCTCTTTCAGCGAGAGCCATCCGGAATCAGAGACGATCAGGTGGTCGAGGAGACGGATACCGAGCAGGTTTCCGGCATCGGCGAGTTGCCGCGTGATGGCGAGGTCCTGGCTGCTCGGCTCGAGTGTTCCCGACGGGTGGTTGTGGACGCAGATGATCGCCGCCGCCCGGTCGGTAATGGCCTCTGCAAAGACCTCACGGGGATGGACCAGGCTGTGGTTGAGGAGGCCTACTGTGACCGTCCTGGTGGCCAGGACTTCGTGAGCTCCGGAGAGGGTGATGCAGATGAAGTGCTCCTGTTTTTTTCCCGAGAGGAACGCTACAAGGGGGAGGACATCGACTGGTGCAGCGATCTTCTTTTTCAATGAAGGGTCCGTGGAAAACAACCTCCTCCCCAGCTCAAGGCAGGCGACGATCTGGGACGCCTTTGCCGGACCGACACCGCTGATTCCGGAGAGGTCCTCAAAACAGATGGCAGCCGCCCCCTTCTCCATCAGGCCGGAAATCTCCTTTGACAGGGTTCTGACATCATTCCCGGGTCCGCCGCTTCCAAGGATGGCTGCTACCAGTTCCTGATTGGTGAGGCAGCCTGCCCCCCTGGTCCTGATCTTCTCTCTCGGGCGATCGTGTGAATGTACCTCCTGCATCCGTTTCATCGGGTCGCATCCCTCTGTAATACCCCCAATATCATGATCTGTTCCAAAAAAGAGTTGCTATTTGCTCTTCAAAACTGGCAGGGTTAACGATACAACCCGTGTCCCCCATCGAAGGAAACACTATCCGGAATGGATACGCGGGTCGGCAGAGAACCGGCAGGAATTACGAAGAAATGTAGAAAATGTGCGGGTTTGTGAATACAGCGAAAAAATGGTTAGTACCGGGGGCGCCTGTGCTTGGGCAGGCACTCCCGGCAGTACACCGGCCTCCCCTCGGTTGGCTTGAACGGCACTTCGCATTCCTTTCCACAGTCTGAACAGATGACTTTTGTCATTTCCCGGGGCGGCCTGTCTCTCGGACCACCATAATTCGACTTATACATGGTTCTTTCTCGAACAGTTTGATTAGAACTGTATTAAATACTAGAACATTTGAGTTTAAAAAGCTCTGCATTGCATCATCGAAAACCACGCCGGAAAACGATCCGTTCCAGTGAAAGATCAGGCGAAATGCAGGCACTTTTTTACGGAAGACCCCTGCAGATGCGGGATCCCGGGGCCGAAGAATATCTTGATATTATTGTTCTCCCAGATATACGCCCATGGCGACTAAGGAAAATGCAATGGAGGCATTCGCAGGGGAATCACAGGCGAACCGGAAGTACCAGGCCTTTGCTGAAAAGGCTGAATCGGAAGGATACCTGAACATCGCCCGGCTGTTCAAAGCAGCATCAGAGGCAGAGGCCATTCATGCCAAGAAACTCATGAAGGCGCTGGGGATGATCAATTCAACCAGGGAGAATCTGGAGAAGGCTGTCGCCGGTGAAACTCACGAATATACCGAGATGTATCCTGCCTTCGTGCAGGAGGCCGAATCAGAGAAACAGAGCGATGCGCTTCTGGCATTCAATTACGCACTGCAGGCTGAGGAAGTCCATGCCGGGCTCTACAAGGAAGCACTCAAATCACTGAATGCCGGTCAGGATATGTCGAACCGGGCCGTCTGGCTCTGCCCGGTGTGCGGTAACATCTTCCTTGGCCAGGCCCCGGAAAAGTGCCCGATCTGCAATGTTTTTAAGAAAATTTTCAGGGAAATCACCTGAATCCCTCTTTTCCACTGCTATTCTCCCCGGGAAAAAAATTCCCGCATGCAGGACAGGGATCCGGCAGGTTGTGAGATATCCGGCATGCACGCCCGCCATTACATCAGATAAAGAAAGCCTTTCAGGAGCCGGAATGGGGGCTCCCATCACTTTTATTATAAATTCCGTTGTATTTCAGGGATGAATGCCCAAGGTCACCGTATATTCCACGAAGAGCTGTCCGTACTGCCGGATGGTCAAAGCCTTTCTCGAACGGCAAGGGGTTCCCTATATCTCAATCGATGTGGGAACAGACAAGGAACAGGCAAAGAAGATGGTCGAGATCTCCGGCCAGTACGGGGTTCCGGTCACCACTGTGGATGATGAAGTGATCGTGGGTTTCGACGCCCAGAGACTGAACGAGCTTTTTGGGGATGAGAAGACCGGTGAGCTCTATGATGTACTGATCATCGGGGCAGGGCCGGCCGGACTCACGGCAGGGGTCTACTGTGCACGAAAACTCCTGAAGACCCTGATCATCAGCGAGAATATCGGCGGCCAGGCCATTGAGTCCTGGTCAATCGAGAACTACATGGGCTTCCCGAAGATTCAACACCGCTACCGGGGCAGCCTACCGGGCACGGGCCGTGATCCTCGCGCAGGGGAAACATCCCCGAACCCTGGGGATTGAGAATGAGGACCGGTACTGGGGACGCGGGCTCTCGGTCTGCTCGACCTGTGACGCCCCGCTCTTCAGGGATAAAGTGGTGGCCATCGTGGGCGGGGGGAACTCGGCTCTCCAGACAGCAATAGAAATGAGCGGGATCGCACAAGAGGTGCATCTCATCGTCCGGAGCACTATCAAGGCCGACGAGACCTATATCAGACTCTATGAGCAGAAGAAGAACATCACCACGCATAACAATGCGATCATCTCTGCCCTGCAGGGCGCCGACACGCTCTCCGCCATCACTATCAAAGACCGGGACAGCGGCAGCGAGACGGAGGTAGCAGTTGACGGGATCTTTCTTGAGATCGGATGGATTCCGAATACCGCATTCGTAGAGGGGCTGGTAAATATGAACGATCAGAAAGAGATAGAGATTGACATCAACTGCCACACCAGTGTGCCGGGAATTTTTGCCGCAGGAGATGTGACCAATTTAAAGACCAAGCAGATCATCACCGCTGCAGGAGAGGGGGCAAAGGCGGCCCTGTCCGCGTATGAGTACCTGATGCAGTGACCGGGTCATTCTTCTTTTCTCAACAGGACAATCCGGTTCGTGTTCGTTCCTGAATCGTTGTTACCAATACCCCAGATATGAGATGTCTTGGTAAACTTTTGCAGGTTAACCATAATCGCCAGGGGAAGGAATCCGGCCGCAGTCCCTATCGGCACGATATGCTCATCGAGCCTTATCCGGCCTTTCCGGACTTCCCCGACCTCAAAAGCAACATGTCCTCCCGGGGCAGTAACCCGGTAAAGCTCCCGGAAAGTCCCGGCCATGACCCCGCACCATTCCCCAAGAGATGCACGGTATCAAGGAACGGCGGAGAGGTGACGGTGAGCTGGACCGATTCCCCGGGAATAGCGGTCGTATTCCGGGAATCGCCGGTGAGAAATAATCCTTCATCCCCTGCCGTGTTCAGGAGACTTCTCGCGTGCGGGCCCGTTCTTTTCACCAGCGAACGGGTCTTTTTGAGGATCAGCTCCCGGATATCACGATATTGTGGCACCTGATTTCTCCGCCGGTTTATCCGTTCCTGTCTCTCGGGTGATACGGCCTGATTGGGGGGGAGGGTATAGACCGAGAAGAAGCCGCTGGAATGGCCGGTCAGGCGGTTGGTGGCCACCATGCGTATCCATGCATCAAGATTGTCCTCCTCTCCCGATTCCTGCCGATCCAGGAGGTAGGTGCGGAGGGAGACAATTTCGGCCTCGGTATCCCGGTGGTAGAACATGGAGAGATCGATGGTTGCCCGGGCACCGGAAACCATGGGAATTGCCGCCAGCCGCTCCCTGACCTCAGCATCATCAGGGAGGAAAAACCGGGGACGGGTGAGGATGCGGGAGAGGGGGTTTGTGTCATTGGCAATGACCCCTCTCCCCAGGAGACCGGCTTCAAGGACGGTGGTGCCCCTTCCGGTGAAGGGGTCGTAGACGCGGTCACCCTCCCCGGTCATCCGGCAGATAAAAAAGCGGGGCAACTGGGGCTTGAAACAGGCACGGTAGGATATCTCGTGAATCGGGGAGGCTTTCCGCTGCCGGGAGGTCCAGAATTCCCCGGTAAAGCGGGGGATACGGATCCCCTCCGCCTCCACCCAGTCCCTGCCGCTGGCGGTATGCGGGACCGCAGGGCCAGGGGGATATCCGTCTGTATCCATTCCGTTCCTTCTCCATTCACCATTTGGCAGGGAGAAGTATTAACTGAATTGTCGTTTCCGGCCAAATCCGGATGCATTATACCCCCGGCCATCCAAACCATCACCAGATGCGGGAATTCTACCGGAAAAGCGTCCACATGCTCTTCGGGCTGGGCATCGCTGCTCTCATCTTTACAACTCCGAAGGCAGTCGCCCTCTCAGTTCTGATGCTCGGCACGTTTATCGGGATCCTCTTCACCGATGCCATACTCCGGGGTTATCGTCTTCCGGTGATATCCGGGTTGATCGATAACCTTGAGCGGCGGGACGCGTTGCCGGGCAGGGGAGCACTCACATTCGCGGTGAGCTCCCTGTTCTGCGTCATCTTCTTTGAAACGCCGGTCGTAGTACCGGCTATCATCACCCTTGCCGTCCTTGACGGAACAGCAACCATCATCGGCTACTATTTCGGGCGGATAAAGGTTATCAATGGAAAGACAATCGAAGGATCGCTCGCCGGCATGGCCCTCTGTTTCATCGTCCT